>JAZOVR010000019.1:0-15954 GCA_045658785.1 Paludibacteraceae bacterium
CCCTTTTTTATGCCATTTTCTTCCCTGACAACTTTGGAAAGTTAAAAGGTTTTAAGAGTTTTAAAATTTTTAAAGGTATATTATGTTGATCTTATAGTGAAGGTTGCTGAATCACCTATGAATAACCAAAGAATCACTAAAGAATAACTAAAGATTTACAAGGGTATTTCGGTATTGAGGTATGAATTGTTTTGGGGATATTTGTGTAAGTCAAAAAAAAAATGTACCTTCGAGGGCACCGACCTCGTTTCGCATGCATCGTTCGCATGCTCACGAGCCCACCTCGAAAGTACTGTCGCACTATGCAGCCCATACTTCAGCTCGCTCACAATATGTGCAAAAAATTGCACATATTGCTCGTTTAGCTTGCGTATGTGCATTTTTTGTTGTACCTTTGTCTGCGAAATGAAGAAACTAGTATTGTTGATATGGTTATTGGCTATTGGTAATGGATTGTTGGCAAATAATGATCCGTATGCTTTGCGTCAGGAGGCGTTGCGGGATTTTGATCAGGGAAAAGCCGCCGATGCACAGAAGAAACTGATCAAAGCATATGACCTATTTGTGGCAATGGAAGAATGGGATATGGCATCTATGTGCCTGTATGAGAGGGCAATAGACTATATGAATATAGGTGATATGGCGAATATGGCGGCGCAATGTGAGGAACTGAAGTCGCTGAATGAGCAGTACCCTTCGAGCATGGTGGCATACAACTATCACTCGGTAGCCTCGGGATATTATTCGTATGTGGATAGCATAGATTTGGCGATAGCGCATGGTTGGAGCGCAATAGATGCCTTGGAACAGATAGATAATCCTGCGGCATATAATATTGTGCCTGTGTGGAGTTACTACAACATGGCCTTCTTCTATGATATGTACTTCCAGCCACCGATGGTGGATAGTGTTCGGCATTATTTGGTTCGTGCGCGCGCGTCCATAGAAGATTCGCGCACGCGTAAGGACTCGTTGGAGGCACTGATTAGCATTGTGGATTTGGAGGCATGGCAAGAGTATTATGAGAAGGATTATGCTCAGGCGGAGTCGATGATGGCGTATGTGCTGGAGTTGATAGATACGGTGGCTCAGACCTCGCCCAACACGGTGGTAACAGAACGTGGCGAGGCGTATAAGTTCATGGCCATGATTCATGAGGAGCAAGGGCAGTGGCGAAAAGCATTTGTATATCAGCAGAAGTTGCTGGATAATAATGAGTTGCGCTATGATGACGATAAACGCAGAGTGCTGCAAGAGGTGCAAACGCAATACGAGGTGGAAAAGCAACAGCTAGAGATGGAGAAGTTGGCGGCGGAGAATAGTAGGGGCCGATGGTTGCTGGTGGCGTTGTGGTTACTATTACTATTGTTGGTAATAGGCTATTGGCTATTGGTGCTGGGTCGAAGGAATACCGAGGCGAAGTTGTATGAGGCCGCTTTGGAGGCAGATAATATGCGGCAAACAATTCAGAGTTTGGAAAGTCAGACGGATGTGGATCCGCTGGTGATATTGGTAGATGAATTGGTAGCGCAATTGGAGAAAGAGAAGCCTACCCCCAGCCCCTCCCTGAAGGGAAGGGAGTTGGAAGCAAAGGTTAGACGTGGTGAGATAGTTGGAGTTTTGCGTGAGTTGGATTTAGGTCATATACAGGTGATGTTGAGTCACGGCAAGAAGATAACGACGATGGATAAACGGTATATCTTGTGCTTTGCGGCGGGCATGACGGTGGAAGAAATAGCAGATTTCATGTCTTTGGAGCCTGCGAGTGTTTATACGGTTCGCTATCGTTTGCGTAAAAAATTTGGTTCGGACTATCCGTTTTCGTATTAAAATCGCAAAAAAATCATTTAATTTTTTTAGCATATAGGCATTTGTCTATATTTGTCTATATGAAAATAGGCAAAAAAGCAGTACTTTTGCGGCACTATTCTAAATTTGGAATAGGTATATGCTATGCAAAGTAAGGTACTGATTATTCAAAATGCGCTGACTCAATTGGAGGGTCAGATTCATACATCTTCTCTTTCAACGGATGTGAAGAGTAGTACTTTGACTTCGGTTCGCGGGGTAGATGTTGAGCTGATTCTGAATCTTTGTGAGCGTGCATCTACTCCATTAACCAAAGCTAACTTGCTGTATATCGTGTGCTTCTTAGCAAGTATTGACACGCAAGTGATAGCAAGTATTTTTCATGTAGAACCCGCCACGGTTTATACAGTGCGGTATCGTCTGCGTGCGCGATTTAATGCAATAGGTGTGTCTCCGTTCTGATGCAGGATGGGGACTAATCGACATATACATAATCATCAAAAACAATAAGCTTATGGGATTGTTTGATAAATTTCGTACTGACGGTCAGACATTTGACGGTCAAGGTGATGCTCGTAAGGGCTTTATTGACAATGTGTTTGTGAATTTGGAGAAAGGTTGTTTGGTACATCGTTATCCATACGACAACCTCTCTACGCACGCGAAAGTGACGGTGCAAGAGGGACAACAGATGGTGTTTATGTCGGAAGGCATGTACTCCGAGTTGTTTGAGCCAGGCGGTCATGTGTTGTCCACGAATAATATTCCGTTCTTGGAAAAGATCATGAGTATCCCATATGGCGGTGATACAGTATTCAAGACTTCGTTGTATGTGGTGAACACAACTCGTCAGCGTTTTGCTGGTGACGAAGGTGGCTGGGGAACTGGTCTGACGATACGCGATTATACGTTGGCAGGTACTCCACAGGGTGTGACCATCGGTGTGGGTGCGTTTGGAACGTATGAGTTTCGTATCACGAATGCGATAGCGTTTATCCGTGAGTATTTGGGTACAAGCCATGAGCTGTATCTGAATGATTTTGTGGATGAGTTTACGAGTGCAGTTAGTCAGCGTGTGACGGTGGCATTGAGCAAGTATTTTAGCCAGCAACGTGTGAGTATCACGGAAGTGAATAACTACCTGTTTGACCTGTCGGACTTTGCGAAACGCAGTTTGAATGAGTACTTTGAAGACTATGGCGTAGAGCTAACGAAGTTTGATGTAGAGGGAATTAATCCTCACGAGGATGATCCTAACTATCAGATGGTTATCAATGCACAAGCGCAAGCCGCAAGTCGTTCGATACAAGGTTTTACCTATCAACAAGAGCGTCAGTTGGATGTGATGGAGACAGCAGCAGGGAATACGGGTCCGATGGGTGGCATGATGGGTGCCGGTATGGGACTCGGTATGGGCTTTGGCATGGGTGGTGCTATGGGCGGTATGATGGGTGGAATAGCCCAGAATGCGATGAGTGCGGCTCCTACGCCTCCACCTCCAGCACCTCAAGCAGTACAGATTTATCTCTATTTAAATAACGCGCAGGCGGGTCCTTATGATATGCCTATCTTGCAGCAGTTGGTAGCGCAAGGTGTATTGCGCGCAGATACGCTGGCATGGAAAGCAGGTATGCCACAGTGGGCTGCTGCTAATACGATTCCAGAGTTGGCGGCATTGTTTATGCCAACTCCTCCACCAATGGGTACTCCAACTCCTCCTGTTCCACCTACAATTTGATAGCTTATGAAAACAAATCCATTCTACACTTGGTTGCCAGGTCTGCTGACTATCGTGGTAACGCTTTTGGGTTTTCTGGTATTTGCACCTGAAGAGCCTGGTAAATTATTCTATGTAAACATGGTGTATCTTGTGGTGCTGGAAGGACTGTTCTTTGGTTGGTTCCACATGGGTAAACTGAAGAGCGATGCGGCTCAAACGCCATATTTCAAGGTGTTTGTGGGTATGCACACGATGGGATATTTGGTTGTATCGTTGTTGTGGATGCTGATTTACTCGGTATTCTTGTCGGAGAAAGTGGATATAAAAGTCTATTTGTTGGTTATCGGCGTATTGTCGCTGATATGGATAGTGCTGGCTAGTATTGTGGGTAGTCAAGACACGCATTATCACGCGCAGCAAACGCAGTTGGAAGATACAACGATGGATATTCGTGCGTTTCGTGATGAGCTAAAAGCATTGGCTAAAGAGCATGCAAAGCCCGAGACAGAGCGTGCGTGGAAGCAGTTGATTATGGAGGCAGAGTCGGTGGCGCCTAAGCAATTTGCGGCGCGGTATGCGAGTTTGCGTCAGAAAGCAGATAATTTGATAAATTCATAAAAACAACTTAAAAACACTACAATTATGGGATTCTTAAAAGACAAATTCAAAAAAAGACGTGAGACGCATGAGAATGGTTATGTATCCTTCACGCAAGACGATTTGAAAGAGAAAATGAAAGCCAATCCTGCCAACGAGAAAGCATATGAGTTCTTGGATGCAGCGATGTGCACAAGTAGTAATATCACTACCATTGATGAGAACAATCAGACAGTCAATATCGATGACGTATATCCATGCTCGGAGGCGGAGTGCAATGAGATGGATCGCCTATTGGATCGCGCACAAGGTGAGGTGAAAGATAAGAATGACAAGTACTTCAAGGAGCGTTATGACGAGTTGAAAGGGATAGTAGATTGGTCACGTAAGAAACACTGGACCTTCAAATGGTCGTTGATTGCAGGATGTATTTTGTCTATCTTCATTATGTTCTATATCTCAGCTGAGGTTGCAGGCGATAGAAGAAAGATTGAGAACAAAGTCAATACTATCAAGAACTGGGAGAAACAAGATACTACCATTGCGATGGAAGATTTGAAGCTTGATTCTCTTCCTTTTGATCTCAAGCGTGCGAATGTACACAAGGCACATACATTGGGTGGACTGAAATCAGGATATAAGCACTCACTGGAAGAGGTGGATAGTTATAAAGCAAAGTTGGATACTGTTCAAAATCGTGAGCAAAAGAAATACCTCAAGGAACGCTTGAAATATCATGAAGAACGCGCAGAAAGTTATCTCAAGCAATATGAGAAAGTCAATGATATGAAGTTCAGGAAGTATCGTAAGTATGCGGTTAATAGTCTGAAAGATGAGTTGCGCGCAGCGCGTTGGTTGGATCGCATCGTATGGCTGATTTGTATCTATGTATTGCTCTTGACTCCATTCTATATTTATAGCAGCCACCAATATGGTTACTATATCACTCGCCATCGTGCTGAGAACGCAAGATTGGATAAACTGCAAAAGATTGGTTTTGCGTTTGCATCCTTCTTGTTGGGTGCTGGTTTGGCTATGGAATTCTTACCAGATACTAAGGTGAAGACCTATTACTCGGATGGTTCAACTTCTACTCACACAGAGGGTAATGCAATGAACTATATCATTATCGCAATCAAGTTGGCATTGTTGGCAGCAGCTGCGTGTGTATTTAGTTTTGTAAGTATCTTCATTATGAGTTATGTGACTATTACTGCTTTCAAGCGCAACAACGATTGGTCTAAAGTGGCAGCCGCTACGGCAGCATTGACCAGCAAGGCTACGGAAGTAGCAGGTAAGGCAGGTGAAGTGGCTAAGAAAGCTGCTACCAAGGCAGTAGAAGCAGCAAACGAGAAAATTCAACAACAAAAAGCATTGAAAGATGGCAACACTGAAGATACTGAGATGTAAGAACTGTACAGCACCACTACCTGCTGGTACAACTACTTGTCCTAAATGTCATGCGGTTAACCTCGTGCAAAGCGAGGTTAACCCATTGCAATTACCAAGTAATCTGACCAATGATTATATAGAGTTTTTCAAGCAGCAAACGGATGCTAATCCTAAGGATACCAATGCCTTGTTTGGTATGGGATTAGTGTATATGGGTTTGAAAAACTATGAGTTGGCTCAACGTAACTTTAAGTTGGCGGTGGACCAATCACCTTTGGATGCAGATATTTACTACTATTTTGCGCTGTCGTTATTTGAGGGCCACAACCCTATGCACTTGAAAAACACTATTACTTCTCGCATTGAAGAGTGGTTGCATACGGCTACTAATCGTCAGGCAAAACGTAAATATCTGATCCTCCAGATGATTCTTCGCCAGGGTGCTTTTATTGCCAATGGTTTGCAGGTGAAAGGTGAGCAGCCCATCGAGTTGTTTAATCGTATCTGCACGATGGTGCCCGAAGCGGACGAGATCAAGGAGATAGAGGAGCATGTGCAAATATCCGATAAGCAGACCTTGGAATGGTTGGCAGAAATAAAGGAAGGAAAAGGTGCATTAAAGAAAGCAGTTCCATCAGAGGAAGAAAAGATGATGGACTATTTCCCTATGCACGCCTTTCTGACCATCGATTCGGGCTCCGCTCGCGATGAATTCTTCAGTGATGATGTGACTCTGTCCACGCACATATCGCTCCTAGAGAGTTCGACGATGCGTGAGGAGTTCTTTGATTATCAATATCCACCATTAGAGCCAGAGATGGAGAAGAAACCTTTCTATCCAGTATGGCGAATGCTGAAGGTGGTGATTGGCTATTTCCTACTGTGGATTGTAGCCCTCGTGGTGGTAGATGTGGTGCCTGTAGGATTAAACCATATCAAGATTGAGAAGGTCAACAAGCAGACCCAAGCAGAGGTGCAAGCTTTCTTTGAGAAGCATGTAGTGATTGCTTGCGAACCTGCTGAGGAGGGACTCAACGAGAGTTTAGGTTGGTATCGTGAACCGGCAGAAGACCTCAATACGGTGTTGAAGTACGAGGGTTTTGAGCGCTCGTGGATGGGCCTAGCGGGTGTAGGACTGCTATTGCTGCCAATTATTATGTTGATTATCCACTGGCTGGTGATCATAGGGTCTACATCTAGAAAACGTAGTGCTATAGCCAACCGCAACAAAGAGAAACAAGTGAACTATCACAACACCTTGGCAATGCATAATTCTCGTTGTACGAAGTATGAGTATATGGAGTTCTGCCGCCACCATTTGTCGCCACTGAGCCCTTATTTGAGCGAAAGTTACGATCCAGTGGCAGCAGCATTGGACGAGCAACGTATCGATGAAAATGATATGCGTGGTAAGATCTTGTTTGTCAATTATTTTGAGGATGAGGATATGGATGGCGATTACACCACCAACCCTCTGATTGCTTTGCGCCATGTCTATTATGTGATAGCTATTCCACAGCGTGATAAACTGGTGATGCTCAAGAATCGATGGGATACAATGACAGATAGGATGGATACCTGCGATGCAGAATCGGTATTCTATCGCAATATCTTGTCTCTGAATGTCAGTGGTGATGAGATTGAGATAGGATTGGTAGGTGGAACCAGTACAGGTATTGTATTGCCACCTGCAGGACAAAGCATCTTCTCTTATCAAGATACAGATCCTTCCGATAAGATGACCTATTCAAGTACGCGTACATCGGATCCTCATGTATTTGTAAAAGCGTTGGAGACATTGGTTGTTAGTAGCGGAGGCAATCGGGCTTGATAAAGGCTGTCGAATAAAAACGTAATTAAACAGGATATGCCGACACGAGTTGGCTATCCTGTTTTTTTGATGTTTATTTGTCTAATTCAAAAAAAGATTGTACCTTTGCACAAAAATCTATACAATAATGCGTTGGCGTGAAATTTTGATTAGTATATTTCTGTTTTTTTCTATAGTTGCAGAAGCAGATGTTAAGAAAGAATCTTTGTTTAATTGGTCGGCAAGTGCCACATTAACAAGTAATTACATTTGGCGGGGTTTGTATGTAGGTGGTCCTAGTTTACAGGCAGATGCCACTGTGAGTTATGCGGGATTATTCGCAAATATGTGGTGGAACGTTGGTGCCACTGATTGGGCTTTCTCTGGTTTTAATCCAGAGGTAGATCTCACCCTTGGCTATAGTCGCTGGGGATTAACTGTGCTGTACATGCACATGTTCTATTTCGATAAGTATTCTGATGGCACTCCTTCACGTTTTTTTGATTTTCGCAACCACCTCAAAGGTGGTACGACGGGCGAGTGGCGCGTTTCTTATCGCGTGAGCGATAGAATACCGCTGAGTTGTTTGGTGGCTATGCGTACATTTGGTAGGGATGGATATGAGGTAAATGGAAAACTCAAACGCGCCTATTCCACCTATATTGAGTTGGGCTATGATTTTGATTTAGGCGAAAACTGGATGTTAGCGGCACGTGTGGGTGTAACTCCTGCTAAGAGTTTGTATACTGGTTATCGCGGAGATTTTGCCGTGACATTGGTAGGACTAAAACTCAATAAGAATTGGGTGTTAGGCAATGATACGAAAGATGCAAAACGAGTTGGAAGGTTAAATGCTTTTGCGCATGTTATGTTGCAGCCATGGGACGTGAACAAAAATAATTTGATTTTGCCTATTACCGCAGCACAGGGTCAGAAATTGAGTTTAGCGGTAGGTTGTAGTTATAAGATATAAAAAAAATAAGGCGTAGAAGCCTTATTTTTTTTGGGGTATATCGGTCCGTATCGGTTAAACGGTTAACCGATTAGAAGATATCTTCGATTTCCAATGTTGGGATATTAGTTGCTTCAGGTAGAGTGGCTTGTTGCTCCGCTACTTGCTGTTCGTTTTGCTGTGGACTACGATAATCTGCAGGACGGTATAGAACCTGGATGTTTTCTGCAATGATTTCGGTTTTTCGACGTATTTGTCCATCTTTCTCCCAAGTTCGTGTTTGGAGTTTGCCTTCTACATACAGTTTCATTCCCTTTCGAACGTATTTCTCTGCCCACTCAGCGAGATTGCGCCAAAGCACGATAGGATGCCACTCTGTGCGGTCTGGCACTTGGGTTCCGTTTTGCATGGTGTAACCACGTTCGGTGGTGGCAAGATTGAAATTAGCAATGGCTGTTCCACGTTCCAAATAACGAACTTCAGGGTCGCTACCTACATTGCCTACTAGAATAACTTTGTTGACTGATGACATGTTTTTTCGAGTTTAAATGGTTTTAAAAGTTTCAAAGTTTCAATGGTAAAATGAAAAATCGCAGCAAAATTACAAAAAACTTTTGTACAATCCAAAAAAAAATTGTACTTTTGCACAGAATTAACCAAAAAAATATGAAAGTGATTAATTTTCGATTTACAAATCTGATTTTTTTAGCATTTTTAATGCTCAATACCGTTGTATTGAGAGCAGAAGATGTGATGGTGCGTTGTATTGCATTCTACAATCTGGAGAATGTATTTGATACAATCCATGACGAAGGTAAAAATGACTACGAGTATTTACCTGATGGTGGCATGAAGTGGACTAAGTTTAAATATGAGCAAAAGATCCAAAACATGGCTTACGCCATTGCACAACTGGGTACAGACGAAGATCCTCGTGGTGCAGCTTGTGTGGGTGTTTCTGAGGTAGAGAACATTGGTTGTTTGGAGGATTTGTGCCGTGAATTAAAAGAGAAACACAACCGCAATTATGTCCCTATTTTATTGGAAGGGCCTGATCGACGAGGAATTGATGTAGGTTTTTTATATAACCCAGACATGTTTAAACCTGTAGGTCAGCCAAAGGGCTATGAACTAAAAGCTCATTATGCAGATGGTGGCGTAGTACGCAGTCGTTTACAGCTGTGGGTATCAGGTTACTTGTTGGATGACAATCGCAAGATTGTGTTGGACAAGATACATATTAGTGTCAATCACTGGCCAAGTCGTTCAGGCGGTGAGGAAAGTAGCCGCGCTACGCGCGATACGGCTGCAATGCTGGTCAAGCAAGTGGCAGATAGTATCTATATGAAAGAACCATACGCAAAAATTATCGTAATGGGTGACTTGAATGACGACCCATACAACAATAGTTGTGCGGTTATTCTAGGAGCGAAGCGAACTCGCAATGAAGTCAAGCAGCAGGGATTCTTCAATACCATGTGGCAGAAATTAGATCGTGGTATAGGTAGTTTAGCTTATCAAGGTAGTTGGAACCTCTTTGACCAAATAATAATTTCTGAGCCACTGATGAATGCGAAAGTGAAGGATGGAAAATGGACCTATTGGAAGTCCCAGATTTTTAATAAGCCATTTTTGACCGTACAAGAAGGTAAGGATAAAGGTACTCCGTTTCGAACCGTAAAGAGTGGTGTTTGGCAAAATGGTTATGCAGATCACTACCCTACAATGATTTATTTGATAAAAAAGAAATAATATATGGAACAAAATTTGAGAAAAACGACTGTAGTACGTATGCGCAATTACGGACGTATTATCCAAGATATGGTGCAGCTGGCTGCTAAGGAACAAGATGCTGAAAATAAGAAAGCGATGACGATCTACATAGCGCAATGTATGCGTCAGAAGAATGCGCAATGGAATAAAGAGCAGGAGTCTGGTATCGAGCGTTTGAAAGAAGATATTCGAACATTGTCTAACGGCCTTCTAACTTGCGATTTTCCTGAATTTGAAGATATTACGCAGAAGTTGTCGCAACGTCAAGTGGCCTTCATGGATAGGAATAACAAAAATCAACCAAAAAAGAAAAAATAATCTTCATGAAAAAACTATTTTTTTTGTTGGGCGTAGCACTATCTTTGGGTAATGCTATTGCCCAACAAGCGTATAATGTACGCAGTCCTTATGACCCTGCTACTCAGAAAGTAGCAGAAGAGATGCAAGGTGAGGTCATGCAATTTGTCTTGGACGATTCTGATATCTATCCAGGTACAAAGCGTGAGGTATTGGTGTATGTACCTCGTCAGTATGATGGTACACGACCAGCGTGTTTGTTAGTTTGTATGGATGGTATCTTGTATGATGCTACTACTGTGATGGATAACTTGATTGCTTCGGGTGAAATGCCAGTGACGATAGGCGTGTTTGTGAATCCAGGAGTGGTGTATGACGAAGAGGGCGAAGTGGTGCGCTATAATCGTTGTAAGGAGTTTGATTCAACGGATGATAATTTTGCACAATTCATTGAGAAGGAGGTACTTGTAAAGGTTGAGGGGATGCAAACGGAGAGTGGTAAGGTAGTTAGAATCTCATCTGACGCCAATGACCGTGCTATTACGGGTGCAAGTAGTGGTGGTATAGCAGCGTTTACAGTGGCATGGAATCGTCCTGATTTGTTTAGCCGTGTATATACTACAGTAGGTACATTTGTGGCGATGCGTGGCGGAAATAATTATTCTAATATTGTTCGCAAGACGGAGCCAAAGCCTCTTCGTATCTATATGCAAGACGGTTGGTATGATGTGTGGAATCCAATTTTTGGCGAGTGGTTTGAGCATAATCTCTTGATGGAATCTGCGTTTAATTTTGCGGGGTATGAGATGTTCCATCATTGGAATAGGGGCAATCATAGCATCAAGTATGGTACATTGGCTTTTCCTGATGCGATGCGATGGTTGTGGAAGGGCTATCCCGCCCGAGTGCAGAAAGGCTGGTCCAACAATGGCATGTTGCAAGATATATTATTAGAGAATGAAGATTGGCAAGAAGTGGCACTACCTGCTGCAATAGATAGCGAATTGTTTGCTGCGCAAGATCATTCAGCGGTGTTTGCTTCACAAGGGACGATATATACGGTATCGGCAGCTGGAGTAGTAGAGCCCGTGGGAACATTGAAATCGGGTGAGCGACTGATGGGCGATGGACTGACCGCCAAGGGCAGTAATTTGTATAAAAATGGCGTGAAAGTGGCGGATGGACTATCTGGTTTGCAAGCGGTTCAAGCCTTGGCAGATGGAAAATATCTGGCGTTGTGCAAAGCAAAAAGCAAGGGGAATGTGTTGACCGTGAATGTGGGCTGTCGTGCTTTAGCTGTAGCACCTGATTATCGTTTTTGCGTGACAGGCGAGGAGAATACACACCATCTGATTAGCACCGTGATTGATCAGCGAGGAAAGATGCTATATAGTGAGCCTTTCTACTATCTGCATGACTTGAGCAATGGCACTGCGCAACAGTCTGGTAATATGGCATTTGACACAAATGGGAACTTATATGTTGCTACGCAGATGGGCGTGCAGGTAGCGGATCATAATGGTCGTGTGCGTGCTATATTGTCATTGCCAGCAGGAAGGGTTCATTCCTTGGCATTTAGCGGAAATTATCTGTATGTGCTTTGCGGTGACAAACTATTTGTCCGCAAGATGAAAGCAGAAGGACACTTACCCACGAATGGAAAAGTGACATATAAATCCCAAGGACAAGGATGAGTGGTGTGGTGTAGTATTGTGTAGATTGGTTAATGAATATGAGAAGAGTATGGGTAATAATCGTTTTACTGGTAGTAGGTAGATCATATGCCGTTGAAAAAGTGCGATTTCCAGAATCATTTTCCAATGGTTGGGATGCATATGTGGGTAAAATGGTGCAGATTACTACCCCACTTTATGTATGTGGCAATTATTATGATTCACTAATCTTATCGCCAGAGCGATTGTATGTACCAGAGGAGAAGGCGTATGGTTTAGCAGATGGTGATAGTACGTTGTATTGGGAAATAAAGAATGCCAATCGCCAGAATACGTTGCGATTGTCTTGCAAGATTACCAACTATAAAGTGCGGACTGGTGCGATGGTGAAGAACTTACAAGCTCGTGTGGTAGCGCCTGGAAAATTGGTAACGGGTACCACGCCTAAGTTTATGAATAACAAGCCAGAGCCCAAACCCAAGATGAAGAAGGGCGGATTGCTCATATGTGCAGCGAATATCCAAAACTACTTCTACAACTTAGGAGGTTATGCCCAACGCAAGACCACCAAGGAGCAACAAGCTTTGCAGACACTGAAGATTTGCAAGGCATTCAAGCAGATGGATGCCGATATCTACGCCTTGTGCGAGATACAGAAGGGCGATAGTGCGGCTCAGATGCTGGTGGAGGCGATGAATAAGATGGCTAGGAAGACTCTGTATGCGTATGTGTCGCATGGCTGGGCAAATAGCGACATGATATCCTGCGGGTATATCTATCGCACGGATAAGGTAAAACCCTATGGAGAAATGCAATATGCATACCAAGATACTACGAGTCATTATCGTTATCGCCTGATGGCTTGCGGCTTTGAGGAAGTGTCAACTGGAGAGAAGTTTGTGCTGAATATCAACCACTTGCGCTCGAAGCGTGGCACAGGTTCGGAGTCGAATGAGAAACGTATGGCGAATGTGGATAGCCTGCTGGTGATGTTGGATAAGATCGAGCAGGAGCAAGTGTTTGGCGATTCGGACGTGCTGCTAGTGGGAGATTATAACTCCTACACGCAAGAGGAGCCGATTCAGACCTTGGTGCGAGCAGGGTATGCCGATATGGTGATGCGGGATGATAGCACGGGGTATTCGTATGTATATCACAGCGAGGCGGGGTATTTGGACCGCGTATTTGCCTCGGAGAGTATGGCAAGGCAAGTGAAGCAAGTGGCTGTGTATCACTTGAATGCAGATTATTTCTATAGCAGGGGCTTTAAGCGTGGATTGGATGATACGATGTATAGGTATGCGGATCATGATCCAGTGTTGATAAATATCATGTTAGGACAGTAATATTGTTTATGAAGCGGCTCTTATTATATGTCATATTGCTAGTTTTTGTATCTTCTTGTGGAAGGTGGCATGAGGCGGAGGTAGTGATTGCTATGGCGGATAGTATCGATCAGACGGAGCATGTAATTTATGATGACACGGTGGCGTTGCGTGAGGTAATTCATACGCTGAATAACCCCTTGGGCAAAACCTTCAAACGCAGTACGCTGGGCAAGGCGTTCTACTATATGGGGCGCAACTTGGAGGACGATTATAGCCAAGTAGCGCGGGCAGCGGAGTGTTACGTGGCAGCCGACTGGCTAAAGATTGATGACCCACTTTATAGAGGGCGTGTAAACTCTTGTATGAGTGGTATATGTTCTAATTACAATCAAGATACATTGGCATTATTGTTTTACGAACGCGCTTTAGAGGAGTTTGAGAGGAGTGGTGATGAATGGTATTATGCAAATGGACTATTAAATATGAGCATGATTAAGTGTGCATCAAAACAATTTGCAGAAGCAGATAGTCTATGGCAATTAGCGGCAAAATATACATTTGATGATAGTTATCAATGGTATCTAAATGATATTCGAGTTGTTTATTTCTACTATCAAAAAGCAACTTATTCAGCTGATTCTATAATTTACTACTTGCGACAAACACCTATAACGACTTCACATCGGTCGAGTTTTTTAGCAGATTCCTTTTATGATTTAGAAGAGATAGATTCCGCAGTACATTATGCATGGAAAGTAGTGAATGATTTTAATATACCTACGCATAAAGTCAGTGCATATTATATTTTACACAAGTACGCTATTTTGAATAACGATATATCAGTTGCGGATAGTCTTGCTAGTCTGCGTATGGATGAAAAGCGCAAAGCAGAAGTAAAGAAAGTAGATTCTCTTGACGGTATTAAAGTCTTTGAGGAGTACTTAGCATATTGCGAGATATATCGTCAGCGCGTGTTACTATATTGTTTGGCAGGATTATTAGCTATGTCAATAGTGGTAGTGCTACTATGGTACTGGCGGAGAGCGAAAAAAGAGGTACATGAGCAAGCAGAAGCAATCCAACAAGCTGAAATGGAATACCAGCAGACTTTGGCGGAACAACGTAACCAACGCGTGGAAGCATTAAAGCAGCATGTGGAGCAATTGCGTGTACGTTATCCAATGCCCGACAAGAAATGGAATGACTATGAAAAGTTTCGTAGTGAACTAAACCAATTGTTGTTGTGCTTACTTGATAAGTTGGAAGAACGCAAGTTATCAGAAAAAGAGATACGCTTGTGTGTATATTGTTTGTTATATAGGGAGGCAAGTACAAAGACTTTGGCGGAATATATAATATACTCATCAGTGGGTATTAGAACCTTTAAGCAACGAACAGCTCAAAAATTGGGTACCACAGCAGCAAATTTGTATGATTATTTAGTAGATTTGGCTATTTCTGATTAAGTAAAATAGCTTCTTTTTAGCATTTGTGCGCAGGTGAAACTTGCAATCGCTTAGTAATTAGGTGGTTGCAAGTTTTGTTTTGTGCGCTATATTTTTTGCACACACTCCGAAAAGGCAGTACCTTTGCACCGCAATTTGAAAACAATAACTAACTTTTTTTTAAACAACTAAAAATTTACACGTATGAAAAAACTATTCATTTTCGCATTGTGTTTATTAGGTATCTGCAATGCACGCGCCGAAATGTTGGCGGCACAAGAAATCATCTTAACCGAAATTGCGACCATGCAACCATGGGATAGCAAAGAAAAAGAAGATGAAATAAGTCCTACAGGGCGAACCAACTTCCACGCATCTATTGATGGTAACCAATTATTTATAGGTGCGGATGCAGGTGTACGTGCATATGCAGAAGTAATTGATCAAGCAACGGGCGGAGTAGTAGAGGAAGAAGAATTTGAAGGGGGAACAACGATGTATGTACCACAAGAGGGAGATTATGAGTTGTATATTTATACAGAATCAGGATGTGTATTAACTGGCGAGTTTAGCGTCAACTAATTTTATTTTATTAACTTTTAAATTTTTATTATTATGAAGAAGAAAATTTTTATGGTATTGTCAGCAGTAACTGTTTTGACAATGGGTGTATTGGTTGTAGCATGTTCAAAGGATTCGAACGCGCTGAATCCTAATGAAGAAGTTGCCGTGGAGGAAATAATGCCTGCGCCAACTTTGCAGAAAACGAATAGTGCAGCAGAATGGGCAGCATTTAACTTGGAAATTGAAAAGTTGAATGCGAAGTACTTGACTCCAGAAATTATGGGCAAAGCTATGCGTGTAGGAATGGATAGTGGTGATGTGACTACGAAGCTGAAAGATCGAATTGTAAAAGCCGATAGAGATGGAGCTGGTGTTGGTATTGGTGCGGGTGCAACTATAGGAGTAGCTGCCGGAGGAGCTGGAGGAGGCTTCCTAGGCGCACTTGCAGGTGGAGCTATTATAGGTGCGATATTTTCTATTTCAGAATGGTGGTGCTTGTCTGGTGAAGGATGTATGATTAGTATAAATCCTTTAACCTCTATAGATGGGTTAGAGTCTGATAGTATAGCTGCATTAATAGGAGAACAACATAAT
>JAZOVR010000020.1:0-38658 GCA_045658785.1 Paludibacteraceae bacterium
ATGTGCGTTAAGCGCAGCGAGTACTTGTTTCTCGCGGCGATCTTGTGATTCGAATTGAACTGGACGGATCATAGTTTTACTCCTTTCTTATTATTCATGACGTGGATCAATAAATTTAACTGCGCCTTGCTCCTCGGTTGTGCGGCCATAAGTACCGGTAACCTTCTTCAAAGCCTCCTCTGCTGGAACACCCTTCTTGATAGCATCCATGAATTTGCCCATGTGAACGAACTCATAGCCACAAGTCTCGTTGTCAGCATCCAAGTATTGCTTGGTGATGTAACCCTCGGTCAATTGGAGGTAACGTGAACCTTTCGCCTTGGTAGCGAACAATGTACCAGTTTGGCTTACAAGACCCTTACCCAAGTCCTCAAGACCAGCGCCGATTGGCAAACCGCCCTCAGAGAAAGCTGATTGAGTACGTCCGTAAACGATTTGGAGGAAGAGCTCGCGCATAGCGGTGTTGATAGCATCACATACGAGGTCGGTATTGAGTGCCTCAAGGATAGTCTTACCTACCAAAATCTCGCTTGCCATAGCAGCAGAGTGAGTCATACCTGAGCAACCGATAGTCTCGATGAGAGCCTCCTCGATGATACCGTTCTTAACGTTCAAACTGAGTTTGCATGCACCTTGTTGTGGAGCACACCAACCGATACCGTGAGTCATACCAGAGATGTCAGCGATCTCTTTAGCTTTCACCCACTTACCCTCTTCTGGGATTGGAGCTGGACCGTGGTTAGGTCCTTTAGCTACTTGGCACATTTCCTGTACCTCTTTGCTGTAAATCATAATTCTTGTTAGTTTATTAGTTAAATTGTTTCAAAGTTTCAGGGTTTCATTGAAATAGCGCAACGCATGTGGAATATTGAAACTCTTTTACCCACAAAAACGGAGTTTACGCAATTTCGGGTGCAAAAGTACAAAAAAGTTTGGATATATGCAAATAAAATTGAATATTTTGCTAAATCAGTTTGTTTTTGTATTATTCTTCGCCTTTACAAGTCATATACCTTTAAAGATACTACTTTTCCATTGGTATATACAGTTGTATAGATGTGCTTATCAAATCATTAAAGGTCTTGATAAACATATTGCATAAAGGGTAATGCAGCCTCCATGTGCGAGCCGTATGGAGCAAAGTCGAATCGTACGCGTGTCGTGTCAGGCATAGCTGTTTGGAGATTATAGCTGTTGATGATAGGCACAACTGCATCCTCTGTGCTATGCATGAAGTATGCTGGTGCTTGCAATGAATAACCTACATTGCTATTGAGTTTCAACGCGTGATATAGTTGCTGGGTCAAATAATTGTTTTTATCCAGTACAGCTGCTTGCATGAGTCTTGACATGCGTCCTGACCCCATCATTTGACCAATTTGGCTGACGGAATATTGTTTGGATGTCACCCACTCATCGTAATGCGATAGCAGCGGCTCTTGGAAGAAATCGGATCGTTGAAAGTTAAGATCGTAGGCATCGCTTAATCCCATGACAATCATAGGAATAGCTCCAGGTATACCTATAGAGTCGTGTTCTACACAATAATCGTAGGTCGCTGCAGGGTCATACGGACCTGCACCCGCATAGAGTTTTCGGATGGTCCATGGGGTGGAGACCGTTGATGACGTCTGTTCCAATAGTCGTGCTACACCCAATGCGACAGCTCCTCCTTGCGAGTAACCTACAATGGTAACATCGGTTGGGTAGGTATACCCATAGTAATCCAGCAGGGGCGGCATGCAGTTGAGTAAATCCACTGCCGTATGCGCTGCACTCGGCCAATGCAAATAGGGATGTACCTCCTGTTTTGATACCCCATAACCTACGTAGTCGGGCATAATGACAGCATAGCCCTTCATGGCGTATATGCAATCCATTTGAAAAATATTGCTTGGCGCCTCTATATCAGTGGCTATAGTATAGTGATTGGCAATCAAGAGGCCCTTGAGTTCTCGGTTTTTAGGCAAATAGATTTTACCCGATACTAGGAGTGAGTCGCCTTGTGGTGTTTGACTCCAATAGGAGCATCGTATGCCGATCATATGGTTCTTGGTATTGTGGTAGAGGGTTTTCATCATGCGGATAAATACCTTCTGCGAAAAATGGCTCTTGACCAATTTCTGATGGCTATGCTTCCACATGGCATCACCATTCATGACCTTGCGCACAAGGTTGCCACCACAGTCCTTTGGCGGTATCTTGGGCAAATCTTGTGTATTCAGGGGACTCAAGTGTATATACTCCTGAGCATAGAGATGGCTTGTACTGCAAATTATGGCAAGCACAAGGAAGATGTAAGAGAGATGTTTCATACGATGGGTTAATAGTTTTGAAGTAGTTGCTGCAAAAATCGTGCAAAACCATGCATGAAAGCACCTGAATCTTCAATCACAGAGTGAGAATAAATCCGCCCTTGGGTTGACGAGCATTACGGGTACAGAGCTGTGGCGAATCACATACTGTTCGGGAGGACCAAAAAGCCAGTCATCTAATCCGTATTCGCGGCTAGCGGTGAGCAACAGAAGCCCCCATCTATTTCCCCCAAGAAGGGTAGAAGATAAATCTGGGAGTTCTTTATGAATATGGAAACTATCGCCTTTGGCTATGCGCTCCTCGTAAGTGATAGGTTCACCAGTGCGCTCGGCGATGGTTTGGATATGGGTGATGATACGCTGAGTATTTTGCTTGGCCTTGTTGCCATAGTCGTTGGCGCGTAATAATATAAGGTGTGCACCTGTTTTACGCGCCAAATAGGTGCAAATCTCCGCTTTATAGACCTCTTCTTCGAGCATGGTGATGGGAACGAGGATGGAGGTTAGGCTATTAGGCGATTGGGCGATTAGGCTATTAGGCGTGGTTACTACGTACGGACGGCGCTCCTCGCGGCAAGCATCCAGTACGCGTTGTACGCTTCGGCGTGAACCGTCGCAATGCTCCACGCGGATATCATCGGTATGTAGAATATCAAAATTCAAAATTCTTAATTGGATTGATTGGTGATGTCGCGATTAATCCCCTCAATATAGGCAAGCAGTTCGGATTCACCTATACTTTTCTCTGCTGAAGTCACAAAGATAGGGGGCAACTCAGCCCATGTCTCTAAAAGTTTTTGTTTGTAGGTATCTACATTGATAGTCAGCTTGCTCTTGCTAAGTTTGTCAGCCTTGGTAAAGACGATAGAAAAAGGAATCTCATTCTCGCCTAACCACTCCATAAACTCCAGATCGATCTGCTGTGGCTCATGGCGGCAGTCAACTAATACGAAGAGGCTAACTAGTGCTTCGCGCAAAAGGCAATAGCGCTCGATCATCATCTTGAGTTTGGCGCGTTGCTTCTTGCCCGCTTGAGCAAAACCATAGCCAGGAAGGTCCACCAGATGCCAATGAGTATCGGTACCTGCATTGATAAGGAAATGGTTGATAAGCAGGGTCTTACCCGGCTTTTGGCTGGTTTTAGCTAATTTAGGATTATGCGTGAGCATATTGATGAGCGAAGACTTGCCTACATTGCTTCTACCAATGAAAGCATACTCAGGAATAGTACTCTGCGGACATTGCATCACGTCCGGACTAGAAATAACAAAAGAAGCAGATTGTATCATATTTTAGTTGTTTAGTGGACGGCGCAATGCGCCTACTATTTAGTGTTTAGCGTTTTTTTTGACCCATGCTATAAAGCCACCAAGCAATGCTATTGTGGTGACTCCTGCCACCAAGTACGCTACCCAGCTCAAACCTAGTTTCGCAAAGTGGAAGCCTTCGGGTGCAATGAAAATATAACTTACGCTTACCATCGTCATAAACAACGCTGGAATCAGCGCGATAAGGTAGGCATATGGATATTTATTCGTTGTGCGTGAGTTTTTGTATAAGAACACCGTTCCTGCCCATAAAGTGAAGACTGCTAATGTTTGGTTGGTCCATGCAAAATAGCGCCAAACGACGTTGAAATCGACAAAAACCATACCAAATACGCACAAGAATAGCGGAATAGCAATCATCAGTCGGTTGCGGATGGGGCGTTGGTTCAGGTGCATAAAGTCTGCCACAATCAGTCGAGCCGAACGCAAAGCCGTATCGCCCGAAGTGATAGGAGCGGCTATCACGCCAATAATCGCCAAGATACCACCTATTGTTCCCAACCAAGAACGAGATACCTTGTCCACTACCAATGCAGCAATATTCTCGCCTGGGTGCGCTGCGGCGAAGGCTTGAAGCCCGTCTATTCCGTACAAACCTGCCTCTGGATCAGCAAACATCGTTCCCGCTGCGGCAGCCCAAATCAATGCCAAAATGCCCTCTGCTACCATGGCGCCGTAGAAGATCCAACGTCCTTGGCGTTCATTAGTTACACAGCGTGCCATCAGTGGCGATTGGGTACCGTGGAAACCAGAGATAGCACCACATGCAATACTCACGAACATCATCGGGAAGAGAGGCAAACCATTGGTCTGACGGTTGTGCAAACCATCGGTCAGTTCGGGCATTTCTCCTCCAAACTGGCTAAGCATCACCACCATAATACCGATACCCATAAACAGCAACACACCGCCAAAAATAGGGTAGAAACGACCGATGAGTTTATCTACAGGTAACACCGTAGCCAATGTATAATAACCAAAGATAATCAATACCCATACAATTGGGATGAGATGTCCATGGAAATTCATTGTTCCTAATCCCGCCAGTCCTTGGAGTAGAGTAGCGGGACCTGATAGGAAGGTGGTAGTGAGCAATACTAGCAATATGATGGAAAGTAGGCGCATAAAGATCTGCACGCCCTTGCCCAATTCCGTGCCCACTACTTCAGGTAGCGAAGCGCCACCTTTGCGCAGCGAGATCATACCGCTGAGGTAGTCGTGTACACCTCCACCGAATATTGTTCCCAATACAATCCATAGGAATGCCGATGGACCATAGAAGATACCCATGATGGCACCGAAAATGGGTCCCAGTCCTGCGATGTTGAGGAATTGGATAAGGAAAATTCTCCATGGTTTCATGGGTACATAATCCACGCCATCAGTCTTGGTAATGGCAGGCGTCTGTGCCTTCGAATCGATGCCAAATACGCGCTCCACGAATGTGCCGTAGAGAAAGAAACCTACCACGAGGGCAATCAGTGAGAGGATGAACGTTATCATAAGTCTTATCTCGTATTCGCTCAAACGATTATTCGACAAGCGAATGTTTTAAATTATCAATTGTTATATCGGTATTTGTGTACACCAGCCGTGTTTATCTTCCACTCTTCCGTACTGGATGTCTTGCAAAGCATGGTAGAGTTTGGTCAATACAGGGCCTGGTTTGTCGCCGAAAGAGTAGGTGATATTAGTGTCTGGGTCAACGACTTTGGTCAGAGGTGAAATCACGCATGCGGTTCCGCATGCTGCTGCCTCTTGCATATCTGCCAGTTCCTCGACACGAATCTTACGGCGAGTGACCTTCATACCCATCTCCTTTGCCAATGTCATCAGCGAGTCATTGGTGATACTGGGCAAGATGGCGCTTGATCGTGGTGTAATATATTCCCATCCTTTAACCTCTAACCTTTCGCCTTTAACCTCTTTTATACCAATGAAATTAGAAGCCGTACACTCATCGATATACTTATGTGTTTTGGCATCGGTGAACATACACTCATAGCCCATGGCGTGCGCGGCTTCGCTGGCACGGAAGGATGCTGCATAGTTGCCTCCTACTTTCCAGCAACCAGTGCCTTGCGATGCGGCACGATCTACCGATCGATTGACCATGGCAGGCATGCCCTTGAAGCCGTTAGGGAAGTAAGGACCGATGGGGGTAGGAATGACTACAAACTCGCAATCTTTGCCGGGTCCAACGCTAATATCGGGCGTGGTGGCTACCAATAACGGACGGAAATAAAGAGTGGCACCTGTCTCGTAAGGAGGGAGGTAATCGATATTCATCTTCAATGCTAACAATACCGCCTCGCAGAAGAGTTCCGTAGGTACGGGTGTCATGAGTAGTCCTTCGGCGGATTGGTGCATGCGTTTGGCGTTTTCCTCCATGCGGAAGATACGCACTTTGCCGTCGATGCCGCGGAAGGCTTTGAGTCCTTCGAAGCACTCCTGTCCATAGTGCAGACCCGTGGCTGCAGCATGGATAGGAATCATCTTGTCGCGTGTGGCATAGGGCTGTTCCCATACGCCATTCTTGCACGCCGCACGAACGATATAGTCCGTCTCGGTATAGTGAAATGTGAGTTTACGCCAGTCTATATTCATAACTTCATGATGGTCTCAGGACCATATTCAAATAGCAAATCTAATATGCTTTGTCCATTGCCGAAGCAAGGTTCAAGGTCTAAACCACTCCAGTCGGTGGTCTTGGCAAGGCGCAATGTTGGCGCCGCGCAGAAGTTGTTTATGTTGTCTTTTTTTATAGCTACCGTCGCGTTGTTTTTCATCAACTCGCTGATTACTTCGTGGATTTTCTCGTTGAAATCGACTAAAAAGCGTGTTTCTTGTTCGTAGAACGGACGGAAGAAATCCGCATAATAATCGAAATAGGGTGTGCGTTTGTAGGCGCTCACGAGTGCAATCCAATGCTGGTGTTGCCAGCGCTGTTGATAGCTGATCACTACATCTCTGGTCAACTGCTTGCTATCAGCACGCTTCACGGGTACGCTTAATGTTAGCGGACTATCGGGCGTGGTGATCGTGCAGCGATTGCGGTAGGTTTGTTTGGGAAAACTCTCCATGACCTCAATCTGTACTGCCGATAGATTCGCCAAAAACTGGCGATACCATTCCACAGAACCCATATATGTTGTTGGTAAAATCATTCTTAGCATCTGGCGTTCGACATCCAGCATCCCGAAGATTACTCAAAGTTGCTTAATCCGATTCGAGTCCAACGGATATGTCCTTTGCCCCAAGGGTTGTCTTTCTCGATGCTGAGCCATACGAACATTGGGCGGCCTACGATATGATCTTCAGGCACAAAACCCCAATAGCGACTATCGGCAGACTTGTGGCGGTTGTCGCCCATCATCCAATAGTAATCCATCTCGAAGACATAGGGTTCGCCAATCTTCATGGACTTGAACTCATAGGCATCCGCAATGCGTTTGTATAGGTGGAAGTTCTCCTCGGTAATCATAAGCGTATCGCCTTTGGCAGGGATATAGATGGGTCCGTAGTTGTCGCGTGTCCACGAGTTATGCCCCAATGGATACACCTCGCCGCCTTGGTCTTCTGGTTCGACTGTGATGCTCAGCACATGAGGGTTCTTCTCGAGTTCGGCTTTCATGGCTGTGGTCAAAGGTAGGCGATAGAGCCCGTTGCCATTGCTCTCACGGTCCTCTTTGGAGATGCCGAGTTTGGTGAGGTAACTATTCCCCAATACATGACCGTCAGTTTGGACAATATAATTGTATTGCAAATATGGGTGTGCGGGTTCTTTCACGCCGTCGATATAGATTACATTATCTATGATTTGCAACGAGTCGCCTGGGGTGCCCACGCAACGCTTCACATAATTCTCGCGGCGGTCCACAGGGCGAACAACGATTTCGCCAAAGACATCCTTGCGGTTCTCCACGGTGCGTTTGCCGTAGTAGTGGCAGAGGGTGTAGTAGTCGGGGTTCTGCATCTTGGTGCAAACGGTGTCACCCGTAGGGAAGTTGAATACTACAATATCGCCTTTTTCCACTTTGTCCCAACCTTTGAGACGCTTGTACTCCCATTGCGGGTTCTCTATGTAGCTCTTGCCGCCCCAAGGGAAGGTGTGTTGTACGAGTGGCATAGAAAGTGGCGTATTAGGCACGCGTGCGCCGTAACTCATCTTGTTTACGCAGAGGAAATCGCCCACACGCAAAGTCTTCTCCAGCGAAGAGGTAGGTATTTGGTAGTTTTGGAAGATATACACATTGATGAAATACACCGCCACCAACGCAAACACGATGGCATCAATCCACGAGCAAATCGTGTAGAGCGTAGCATTGGCATGAGGATTCTTTTTACCTTCTGCTTCCTCCTCTTTGGTGAGCGGTTTGTACTTCTTCCACCAGTTCCAAGGGATATACTTGGTAGTAAACATATCGGCAATGATCGGCAGAAGTACGAGCCAACCCAGACTCGCCCAGTCGCCCCATGCTACCCAAATAACAAATGCGATGTAAATGGTGCACCATACACCGCAAGAAATCCACCCCTTGGTGGTCACATCTTTGATTCTATCTTGAAAAGTTTTCATCATCTATATTTGTATGTATTTAACTAAGAATTACTTCGGTGAAATCGTGCCAACCTGTCTTGCCATTCATCCATTCGGCGGCGATCACGGCGCCGAGGGCAAAACCTTTACGCGATTTGGCGGAGTGGCTAATGGTGATAGTGTCCACTTCACTATCCCATGTGACGGTATGTATGCCAGGCACTTCGCCCTCGCGGATAGACTCGATATTGGCTACGGCAAGACGCTCCTCGCCAATGGCCTCTTGCAATGTCTTGGCGGTGCCGCTGGGCGCATCGAGTTTGTGAACATGGTGCACTTCGGTCATGTGGGGTGTATAATTGGGATATGCCTCCATGAATTTTGCCAATTGACGATTGAGCGCAAAGAGGATATTCACGCCAATGCTGTAGTTGGACGACCACATGAACCCCGCCTCTCGCCTTGTCGCCTCTCGCCTCGTTGCCTCAATCTCCCAACCCGTTGTGCCGCAGACCACAGGTACTCCCGCAGCCCAAGCGCGGCGGATGTTTTGCTCCGCAGTGTGCGGGGTGGTAAACTCAATAGCCACATCTGCTGAAGCAAATGCCTCTGACTCAAAATCACAGAGGTTATCCTGATCTATGATACACACCACCTCATGCCCACGCTCCAGAGCGATGGAGTGGATGATATGTCCCATTTTTCCGTATCCAATTAATGCTATTCTCATATTTTGTTGTCTTGCGTTTGTTATGTGTATTTAATACCCAAATTAGCGCACAAAATTACAAAAAAAAATACACATAGACAAAAATAATAGATAAAAAAGCGTTTTTGAATGACATTTTCTTGTATATTCGCAAAAAATATACTACCTTTGCCACGGATTTTTTTTCAACATATGGACATTGTTTTGATTATATTAGGTGCGATATGTCTGTTGTTAGGGCTTATCGGTTGTGTGGCCCCCGTAGTGCCAGGAGTACCGTTGTCGTATCTGGGTTTGCTACTCTTGCATTGGACGGAACGCGTACAATTCTCGTGGCAATTTCTTGTGGTGTGGGGAGTGATAGTGGTTGTTATTCAAATATTGGACTACGTTATTCCAGCATGGGGGACGAAGAGATTTGGCGGTACTAAATATGGTGTATGGGGCAGTACGATAGGCTTGTTTGCTGGTTTTTTTATGGGACCGCTGGGCATTATTATTGGTCCATTTATTGGCGCAGTAGTGGGAGAGCTGATCTATTTCAATCGTTATCCGCAAGACATAGTGGAGCAAACGAAGAACACTCGTTTTAATCGTGCTTTGCGTGCGGGTTTTGGTTCGTTTATAGGTTTGTTAGCAGGTACATTGGTTAAGGTGATCTGCTGCGGTGTGATGATTGCCTATTTTGTAAAAGAACTGATATAATCTCTGTAATATGTACAAAGCCCTCGCTATAGGATCTGTAGCGAGGGCTTTATCGTACTTATCAACTGCCCTATTTCTTCAACATACGGTGGAGATTATCCCTGCCCTGCAATCAGATACCATGTATATAGCGCAAAGCAGAGTACCATCACGGCGCCACCGACTCTGCCAATTTTTCTGCGGAAGCCAAAGAGCAGAGGGAAAGCAGCAGCAGCAATCATGACCATATAGTCCACAATCGTGATATCTGCCGAAACTAACGGCATAACTTGCGAGCTGACGCCCAAAATCAGCAAGATATTGAAGATGTTGGAACCAATGATATTGCCCAATGCTAGTTGGGTATTCTTCTTGCAAGCTGCTGCCACAGAGGCTGCCAATTCAGGCAAAGAAGTGCCACAAGCAATCAACGTGAGCGAGATAATCGCATCGCTAACACCCCACGACTTGGCAATTACAATGGCATTATCCACAAAGAAATCGCAACTCGTAATCAGCAATGCCAAACCACCAACAATCTTCAGCAATGCCACCCACAAAGCGAGGATAGGTTCTTTGGTCTCTACGGGAGCCTCGTCAGTAGTGTTTTGCTTGTCGCGAGCGAAAGAGTACCACATATAGCCCACGAAGAGCAACAAAAGAATGATTCCATCCACGCGACCAATCGTGGCAGGTGTGCCGTTGAAGAAGTTCAATGCCAACAGGGTGAGAATAACCGACACAGCAATGCACAAGGGAATCTCAAAAGTCATGTTCTTGCGGTCAATGGCAATCGGGAAACAGATAGCCGTGAGACCAAGGATACCCAAGACATTGAAGATATTGGAGCCCACAACATTGCCGATAGCCACATCGGCATTGCCTTTCAGCGCACCCACGAAACTCACCACCAACTCGGGCATACTAGTACCTATACCCACAATGGCGGCACCAATCACGAAATCAGAAACCTTGTAGCGGCGAGCCACAGAGACCGATCCTGCTACCAAAAACTCAGCACCAAAAACGATGCCGACTAACGAAACGATAAGAATGAGGTATGACATAATTGTTTTGTTTTTTAGATCGCTACGCTGTTGGAAGTTAGACCACTGCGTTGTTAGAACGCTTCGCTGTTAGATTCTAGGAATCTATCAGCCCGCAGAGCGGTCTAACAGTCTATAAGACGGTCTATCTTTTAAGCTCTAATTTACAATTTCTGTGCAAAAGTAGCAGGAAATTATTACGCAAGTATGAAAAATATGTTAAGAAATTGTTAATTCGTGAGAACGACATGGAGATATGCATAATTTTTGCTACCTTTGCAGCATAAAACGGATTCGTAATGAGAGAATGGCGCTACATATTGCTCTTGTTGGTTGTCGGACTCTATGCCTCATGGCAGAGATCCGATATGCCTATGCCAGCAACTGCTGCTTGCCCATCGGCGAGCGCGAGCCGTATGCCGTCCGTATTCCATAACACATTGGAAGACTATGCCAAACGACTACAACAACAATACGATTGGACGGATGCTCTTCCTTTGTATCAAATCGGTGCACATAGCGAAGATAATCGCTTGCGCACGCGCCGTCAGGAACGCGTCTCCTCGTCGTGGCAAGTGCGGATAAATGTACAGGATTTGCATGCAGCATTGCGACACCAATCTAGCAGTATCGCTCACAATATCAATCGAATAGTGGCAACATCACGAATGACGCCACTTAGTTTACCGAAAGAACATATATCCTTCCCATTTCATAGTTTTTGGTAGTACTTGGACTTATATCCAATAGGCGGAACGCCGTCCGATAATTACAAGTTTAACTATCAAAACATAAAACAGCTATGACTGATTTAACAATGATCCTGCTTGCTTTGGGCATGGTAGCAGTCTTTATGGGTCCTTTCTTTATCATTAGTGCTATCAAAGACCGCAAAGAAGCTAAACAAAAGCAAGAGGAAAACGAAGAAAAATGATTCATATGGGTGCGTCCAATGGGCGCACCCTATTATTGTAAAAAAAGCTATTTATTAAGTGAAGGAGTGCGTTCCGTCGCACCCCTTCAGGTCGCGTAGCTCATAGTAAACCTGAAGGCAACTGAAGTGCTATTTCAGTTGCTCGCGCACCGCTTTTAAGATTGGCTCTACGCTCATTGGACTGCCTACCGCTCCACGCATCCACGCGTCTGGCGTAAGGCAACCTTGTTGGTAGATGCGTGTGTATTCTTTCGCCCATTCTGCTTGCGTAGCGCATGTAGCCAGATGCTCCTCTAATTGATATTGAACAAGGTTGCCAATAGGGTAGGCAGGTAGGTACAAGGCGTAACCTACCATATGCGAATAAATTCCTAATAATGGACTATCCTTTTCGCCTAAGACAGGAGCGTAATACTCATTCCATACTTCGCTAGCGATAGCAATCACAGCTTCGCGCAGTTCTGCTGCGGTTGCCTTAGGGTTGGCGTATAGCCATTGCCACATGCGCATGTCCACTAGACTGACACCCATAATCTCGTACATGCCCCAGAGCATGTCGAATGTTGAATTTTGAATTAATAATTTAGAATGATCAGCAGTAGAATTCTTAATTCCTAATTCATAATTCATGATTTCTAAGTCTCGTTCTTGGAAGATGAAAGCACTTGCTTCTGTAAAACCGGTATTGGGAATACCTGCGAGGGTGTAATAGTCAATGTCGTAGAGCGAAATAACTTCTTCTACATTGTGCCCGAACTCATGCACGGCGATATTGTAACCCTTGTAGTCCATACCTTTACTACCTATGCGCGTGCGTAGGCGTGCTGGTTGTTCTCTACCCACGCATGGGCGAGCATGACCCGAACCACGAGCCGCTTCCACCACGATATGCGAAGCCACTTCTTTGGCTTTTTCGGGTGCGAAACCTAATTCCATCAGCATGCGAGGCATGTCGTTTTCAAATGCCTTTGCGTTGGGGTAGCGCTTTTGTGTTTGTGCGGTCAGCACATCTTCGGAGATGCTGCTGCGGCTCTTGAAGCCGTCGTACCAAATGTCGTATGGACGCAAGTCGCGACCGAGGCGCTCGCGGATGATGGCTGCCACGTGCTTCACCTCGTCCGATTGGATGAGTTGGGTGAAGAGCGATTCAATCTCTTCGAAAGGAATCTGCAAATCTTCGTTGAAAGTACGGAGCACATGTGAAGGTGCATCTTGGCGGTATGCATCAATCGCTTGCAAAGCATGGAAGATATTGATAATCTGTTGGTAACGGCTATTAGAATTTTGAGTTAAGAATTTTGAATTATGCGTTTCCCCGTTGATAGGGGTTACGCTGTTGGAGTATGGCGCCCATAAGTATTGGTCGCTATTGACCACACAATCTGGTATCTCTTGGTGGATGATGCGTAGCATGACTTGGTAGATCATTTCTTGCTTTTCCTCGCCTAATCGCCTCATCGCCTCATCGCCTGCAACATAGTTGGATTTGAGTTCATCGCGCAGGTTCCAATGCGAGAGCAGTGCCATGGGTTCTTGCCAGAGTTGCTCGCCCTGCTCGTTACGCAGGCAGTGCATCATGATATTATAACCCGCGATATAATTCTCTGCCTGGCTAAGTGCTTGTGAGTATGCAGCCATAACATTGCCCGGCACGCGGTCGGTGAACACATCACCGAGACGAGCGTATGCCCATTCTTGGCGGGTCCAATCTTTACCCAAGGTGTTTTTCTCTTCGAGTGAGTAGTGTGGGAAGTTCAGCACGCATATGTGGGCAAGCTTGTTAGCAAACATATCCTCTGCGAAGTGCGCCATAGGGCTATATCCACTGATGATCCAGTCCACTTGTGTAGGTTCGCCTTTGCCCAATAGGGTAGTAGGTTCTTGTAGGGTGTTATTGAGCATGTCGGCACTCTGGCTGCATTGCTCAAGGATGAATGCTATGCGGTAGTAGAGTTGCTCTTTTGCAGCAGCGGTGGCGGCATAGGACGAGGCTATCAGCGTTAGATAGTCTGCTTCGGTGCCATCGCTTTCTCTCCATAAAGCGGCTACTTGCTTAGCACCGCGTGTCAGCATTGCAGAGTCAGCTTGGGGGTGTGTAGCAAGCACGCTTGCTACTGCCTGCTGAGTGGTGGTTTGACTGATCATGATAGTGTGTGTGTTTGTTTGGCAGGCAGACATCGCAACTGCTATGCCCAGTATCCAAATAAGATGTTTCATAACGTAGTTTGTTGTATAGCGTGGTGCAAAGTTACTACATTTTTTTGACATAGGCAACTTTTTTGCCAAAATATTAATTCGTTTTGAAATTTTAGAAAATTATTGCAGAAAGTTGCGTATGTAAAAAAAAAATCGTACCTTTGCAAAAAATAGTAATCAAAACTTAATTCAATAGTCTATGAACAAATATACGTTATTATTCTGTGTGATGTGGGTAATACTGGCTTCAGCTACAGCAGTGCCGCCCGCACCTGGGTATCAATTGGTGATACATGAAGATTTTTCGTTGTTTACTGCGGGGAGCGAAGATATGCCTGATGCCCTTAATATTGCTCCTGGTACGGATTATGTGTATGAGGTGGATTCTGCATATACCCATCAGCCACACTGGTTGGGGTATAATGTGTATCAAGCAGGTGGGTCGGCTGCTTTGGCAATGTATGACTACTATGGCTATTCCTATGGTGGCTATATCTCGACTCCCGAAGCAGAGCTATATGGCGATGCTACTGTGTGTTTTCGCGCTCGTCGCGCGGGTACTAATCCCGATGCAGGTCGTTTGGACTTGGCGTTGTGCGACAATACTTCAGGTCGTTTGGAGAGTGTAGAGTTTGATTTGACGAGTGAGTGGCAAGAGTTTTGCTGGACTAGCAGCAAAGCTACGTTCAATAACAGGAATATCTTTCAGTTTACTACGATGGATGGTACTATATTGATTGACGATATTCGCGTAGGACGCGAACGCAACAAAGTGCCAGGTGTATATGCGAACTTGCCCAAGAATAATTCCCTCACGGAGTTTGTAGCCAATTGGGAGCGAAGCACTCTGCCAGCTATCGATGGATACCTGCTTACTGTATGGCGTACAGAGATGCCTGAGAAAGAGGAGAAGGGGGTGATTACTTGCGACTTTGAGAGTGTGAACCTGCAAGAGAATGGACAATTGATTGACACGATGAATCCAGGGTACCCTGAAGGTTGGACGATGGATGTATCCAGCAATGGAACCAAGGATATGTGTACTACTCGTGGTGACTATAAGTCGGGCAAACAAGCCATTAATTTTGATGCGGAAGGCGATTATATCCTCTCCCCTGAGACTCCAGCGCCTATCAACAAGATATCGTTTTGGGTGAAACCAAGTAGTATGGTGGAGGAAGATTATGAACTGTCAATGATAGGTGTACAAGTGAAAAATATCTATGGCAAATGGGAGGCCATCGCGAATATACCCAACTATTGGCTGCAAAAGAATGGCGGTATCTACAGTTTTGAGGGGGATGAAGTGGGACATTACATTACCCAAGTGCGCATCACATGTGTGGGATCATATCAAGTGAGTTTTGCTATTGATGACATCACTTTGGAATACGCTACGCAACCTATGCCTAAACCGTTGGTAACCGATAGTTTGGTAACTGATACTTTCTGCGTGATATCGGGCATAGCGCCTCAATATGAGCATTTCTACAATGTGAAAGTGAAAGAGGGTGACTTAATTTCCGATCCAAGTAGCGATATCTGGGTGGATGGTATCAACGGATATACGCCAGTGGCATTGCCAGCAACGGATATTACCGCCAATAGTTTTGTGGCTAATTGGGAGGCGCATCCTAATGCAGGTTCCTATATGATATCCCTCACACAAACAGTGACAACCACGATGGATAATCAAGAGGTACTAGTACTAGAGGAGAACTTTGACGGCATCAAAGATGGTACACTCAATAATCCTGGTTACTCATGGGATTTGATTCATAACCTCTGCGAGAATGGCCAGAGCGAACAAGAGTGGTTGCTGACATACCCTCGTTGGGTAACAGGTATGGCGGGTAGCCAAGGTCCTAACTACTTTAGTGGCAGAGCGGGACTGGTACTGAGTCCGAAAATGCGACTGGGAAATAATGCGGTGAAAGTTGCCTTTAAGGCATACAATAAGGTAGCAGGTGATCGTATCTGGGTGATGGTTGTGAAAGAGCATGATTCGAAAGTGGCAGAAATAGGTGTGCCAGTGGCTTTTAGTACCACAGGTAGTGGTTATATCACCGATACGGTAGTGCTGGATAGTGTAGATTTTGGTGATGCACCTCTGCACATCGCGTTTATGAGTGAACAAGGCGAGTTCTATGTGGACGATATCAAGATCTCGCTCATTGTCCCTCAGGCAGGTACGGTGGTAGAAAAACCGTACAAAACCCTCGAAGTCACCGATACTTCTTGTGTGTTAGATAATCTGCCAGAGGGTATCACTGATTATGCGTATAGCGTGATGGTGAAACGTACCAAAGACTTCTTGGCATATGCTTCCAACTATTCGAATCCAGTGAATGTAAGACTATTGACAACGGGTGTGGAGAATGTAGAAATGTCAGTCAACGGCAAGTCAATAAAGGTGATTTCTGCTGGTCGCTTGTTGATTGTCCGTGAGGGAAAAGTGTATAATGCGCTGGGCGTAAGATTGTAAATATAGTATCAATCATATAAAAAAGGATAAGGATGAAATCAGCAAGATTAGTTCTCTGTGTATTGGGTTTGCTATTGTGTGCGCAGACCACGCTACAAGCCGCTGAACGCTGGCTCGAAGGCTATAAGAAAGTTCTGGTGATAGGTGCGCACCCAGATGACCCTGAGACAATGTGCGGCGGTACGATGATCAAACTGCGCGAGATGGGCGCCGAGGTGGTGTCGGTCTATTTTACTGGTGGCGAAGCAGGTATTCCAGGCAAAAGTCACGAAGAGTCTCGTACAATCCGTACTGCTGAAGCCCAAAAAGCTTGCGAGATGCTGGGTGTACGCGCTGTGTTTATGACTCAGATAGATGGCAATGCAGAGGTGAATAAGGAACGTTATGCTGAGATGAAAGCACTCATTGAGGCTGAGAAACCAGACATGGTAATTACCCATTGGCCAATCGATTCGCACCGTGACCACCGTGTGTGTGCCATTCTTGTGTATGATGCATGGCGACAGACGGGATATAACTTCGACCTGTACTATGGCGAAGTGATGACGGGGTTGCAAACGCAGACTTTTGCGCCCGATCATTGGGTGAATATCACCGAGCAACATGAGCAGAAGGTAAAGGCATATTATAGTCATGCGAGTCAAGATATGCCAGTGGTACAAGAATGGCATGATGCGATGGAGATTATGCGTGGTATGGAATGCCATACCCAATATGGTGAAGCTTTTGTAAAACAAAATTATTGATATAAACAATGAAACAAATTATTTCAACAACCGATGCACCCGCTGCGATAGGTGCTTATAGTCAAGCCGTAGTGGCAAATGGAATGCTCTTTGCGAGTGGTCAGTTAGGTATAGATCCTGCAACTGGTGATTTTGCAGGTTCAGATTTTCGCTCTCAAGCAGAACAAGCGGTGAAGAATGTCGCTGCGATATTGAAGGCGGCAGGTACAGATGCTAGTCATGTGGTTAAGACCACCGTTTTTTTGACAGATATGGCTAATTTTGCCGTATTGAACGAAGTGTATGCAACATTGTTTGCCGCACCATTTCCTGCGCGTTCAGCAGTAGCTGTAGCGGCCTTGCCCAAAGGAGGATTGGTAGAGATAGAGGTGCTGGCTGTTGTATAGTCTGCAGAGGAAAATATGTCATAAAGGTAGTCCTATGTTGATAAACGAGATACAAGACGAGATTATTGAGGAGTTCAGCAGTTTCGATGATTGGATGGATAGATATTCGTTGCTCATTGACTATGGAAATGGTTTAGAGACGTTCCCAGAGGCTGATAAAAACGATCAAAACTTGATCGATGGTTGCCAATCCAAAGTATGGTTTACGGCAGAGATGAAGGATGGTAAGGTAGTCTATCATGGCGATTCGGATGCGATCTTGGTTAAGGGAATCGTAGCGCTACTGATTCGCGTGCTGGGTGATCATACCCCCAAGGAGATTGTGGAGACAGAGTTGTACTTTATTGACGCGATTAACCTGCGCGAACATTTGTCTCCAACTCGCAGCAATGGTCTGAATGCTATGCTTAAGCAGATGCGATTGTTTGCACTAACGTATCAAGCACAAAGTTGAATATGAACTTGAGAAAGAAAATATGCATTTTGATGGCACTGGTTCCATCTTTTGTTTTCGCACAAATGGCCATCACAGAGAAGGATACTGCAATCATAACCCCAGAAGCACACTTCTTTGCCACGTTTGTCAAGTCCTTTGACCACGGATTGTCATTGACGATAGAGGAAGAGATTCGTAGTGCTCCCACGCATCGCGCTCATACCACTGTAGCATTGGGGTATAGTCCAATTCAATATCTGAATATCTATGCGGGATATACGCTGAAGTTATATGGTAATCAAGGGTGGAGTGATCCGAATAAATATCTGCAACATCGTGCTAATTTTTTAGTAACAGGGCAGGTGAAATTAGGGCAATGGAATCTTTCGTTGCGTGAGGGTGTGATGCTGGATGGTCGTACTGGCAAAGTGGACAGACGTGCCAAAAATCAAGTGGATTTTACACTGCGCAGTCGCTTGCAAGCGATCTACAATATCCCAGAAACGCCCCTTGGTATCGTGGGTAAGTTTGAGTTGCTCAATACATTGAATGCTCCTATCGAATATATCAATCAGTTATCCACCACCAAGCAATATGGTCAATATATCAGTGAGTTGCGCCCAGAGTTGGGACTTCAATGGAAGATTAATAAACAGCACTCTTTGACTTTGACTTATCGCTACAACTACCTATACGATCGTGGTATCAGTATAGATGCTGGAAATGGTGATGTCACTTTGACAAACAAATACACCACCAAACATCTCATATTACTCGCTTATAAATTGGGTTGGTAAGATACTGTGTGATAATATAAAAAAGGACATTCTCGCAATGCGTGAATGTCCTTTTTTTGTTTATTGCTTATCCAATATCATATCTCTATAATCTTGCCATCTGCAAACTGCAACTTGCGTCCAGGGTATTGCTCTGGCCAGTTAGGGTTATGTGTGGACATGATGACTGTCATTCCCGCTTGACTGATACTATAGAGTAGTTCCATAATACCCTTGCCCGTTTCGGGGTCAAGGTTGCCAGTAGGTTCATCTGCAAGAATCAATCCTGGTGCATTGAGCAATGCGCGTGCAATCACCACGCGTTGTTGTTCGCCGCCAGATAGTTGATAGGGCATCTTGTATGCTTTCTCAGCCATGCCCACCTGGGTGAGTACGTCGTGGATATTGTTTCTCATGGCTTGCTTGTCCTTCCAACCTGTGGCTTTGAGTACGAACATCAGGTTCTCCTCCACATTGCGATCTACGAGCAATTGAAAATCTTGAAAGACTACTCCAATCTTCCTACGTAGGTATGGTATCTCTTTGCGTCGTAGCTTAAGCAGGTCGTATTCCAATGCACAAGCTTCTGTACCTTCTACTGGTAATTCGCCATAGATGGTTTTCATAAAACTACTCTTACCACTACCGACTTTGCCCAAAAGGTACACCATCTCGCCCGAAGAAACTGTCAGATTGACATCTGTCAGCACGATTTGCTCGTCCTGACAGATCTCTATATTCTTGTATTGGATGAGTGGGGTCATTCTGCGTCCATTTGGTTGATCTTGTTTTCTAAGTCTGCAAGTTGGCTCTTGAGTGTATCAATCTTCTTGCGCATATCGTCCACCAACTTGTTGGCAGTCTTGGTTTTGCCTGTGAAGAAGAGAATGTTGTTCTCTGCAGTCTTGATTTCTTGCACGAGGTTTTCGTACATCTTAACCAATTTTTGGCGGTCGTTCATGCTATCTACTTTCTTGTTCCAGCGCTCCTTTGCTTCAGCTCGTTTTTGTGCATATTGCTCGCGCAACTCTTTGGTAGCTTCGCGTTTAGCCTCGAAGAATGCATCGCATGCGGCGGTAAACTTCTTCCACAGATCGTCGGAATATTTGCGTGCTACAGGTCCTACCTTCTTCCACTGTTGTTGGAGTTCGATGAGGCGATTGGTGGTTTCAGTCCACTCAATGCTATCTTTGAGTGCTTCTGCAGCTTCTACCAGTTCGCGTTTCTTTTTCAAGTTTTCGCTAAACTCGTCGCGTACCCCTTTGTAGTATGCCGTTTTTGCTTTGAAGAATGTTTCGCATAGTTCGCGATATTCGTTGTAGATAGTTTGATTTTGCTTCTTAGGAGCGTAACCGATAGTACGCCATTCTTGTTGTATGGCTTGTATTTGTTCCGTAGCTTCCTCCCACTGCTTGTTGGACTTGAGTGATTTGAGGTCGATGGATTTGATTTGCTCAATCAGTGCTTGTTTTTTCTCGAGGTTCTCATTTTCTTTAGCGTGCAACTCATCGAAGTGCGCTTGGTGTTTCTTGTTGATAATGCTGCTGGCTTGCTTGAATCGATTCCACAAATCCTCTCTCAACTCGCGTGCCACAGGACCAATCTCTGCCCACTCATCGTGCAACTGTTGGAGCGCACGGTTGGCTTCCACAATATTAGGATTCTCTTGTAATTTTTCCGCAGCCTCGCAGAGGAGGGTTTTCATCTCCAAATTCTTCTTGAAGTCCAAGTCGCGCAACTCGATATTAATCTTTACGAGATCGTAGAAGCGCTCTTGGTATTGTTGGTAGTTCTTCCATATCTCTTGCGTCTTGGTTGCAGGTACAGGACCAATGGTTTTCCACTCTGCTTGCAATTCGCGCATTTTCTTCAGGTTATCCATCACGTCTGCAGTCTCTGCATCTGCCATCTCTTTCATTTGTGTCAGGATGTTCTCTTTGCGAAGTAGGTTTTGCGCTTGCTCCTCTTCTACCTGCTTGAGTAGTTCTGCTCGGCGTTGCTTATATTGGTTCAACAATTCGCGAAACTCTTGCTCCAACTCATCTACTGAAGGCAACCAGTTGTCTAGCACCTCGCCAGCAGCTTGAGCTGCCTCCAGAGCGGCTTTCTTCTGTGCCTCCAATTCTTGATGATACTGACGGTAGAATTGTGTTTTCAACACTTCTACTTGCTCTTTCACTTCCGCTACATTCTTTTGTAGTAGTTCCTTTAGTTCGTCCACGAACTGTTGTTTCTCGTTTGCCATAATGTAAAAATAGTTACGCCCTTTCGAGCGGGGTTCATAAAATTCGCTGCAAAGGTACAAATAAATTTGCACATTTGCAAAAAAAAGTGTACCTTTGCACTCAAATTATATAACTATGGCAGAAATTCAACAAGATTGGACAACGGAGATCAAGCCTAAGGACAAACTTCTATCCGTTGATCTCAAAGAGATATGGCGTTATCGCGATTTGATGATGCTCTTTGTCAAACGTAATATCATTACCCAATACAAGCAAACTATTCTTGGTCCATTGTGGTTCGTGATTCAGCCACTTATGACTACAGTGATGTATATGGTGGTCTTTGGAGGAATCGCCAAAATTTCTACCGATGGACTTCCACAACCATTGTTCTATTTGGCAGGTATCAGTTTCTGGCAGTATTTTTCGGACTGCTTGACCAAGACTTCCAATACCTTCGTAAATAATGCGAGTATCTTTGGTAAGGTGTATTTTCCTCGTCTGGTAACTCCGCTCAGCGATGTGATTAGCAATCTGGTGCGTTTTGGAATCCAGTTTGCCTTATTCTTGCTGGTGTATCTCTACTATGCATTTTTCACCGATGCAGTTATCCAGCCTAATCTATATGCGTTGCTATTACCAGTTTTAGTGGTTATGTTAGCGGGATTGGCATTGGGCTTTGGTATTCTGTTTTCCAGTATGACGACCAAGTACCGCGATTTGCAGCTGCTGCTGAGTTTCTTTGTCAGTCTGTGGATGTATGCCACACCAGTCATCTATCCGCTCTCTACTATCACTAATGATACGCTTCGCATCGTGATGCAGCTTAATCCGCTGACGGGTATTGTGGAGTTCTTCAAGTATGGTATGTTGGGAGTGGGCAATCATGAGTGGTGGATGCTGGGCTATAGTTTTGGCTTTATGGTCGTGCTGCTAGCTGTCGGTATTGTGGTGTTCAACAAAGTACAAAAGTCCTTTATGGATACTGTTTAGCGTTTAGAGAACGCTTCGCTACTGTTTAGAGTTTAGAGACGATGATATTATACCCTAACTGCAAGATTAACCTTGGTCTGCGCGTAGTACGCAAGCGAGAGGATGGTTATCACGATTTGGAAACCATCTTCTATCCCGTCTATGGTTTGCACGATGAGTTGGAGGTAGAGCGAGTAGATAATCTTGAATTAGGAATTAAGAATTTTGACTTCATCCAGGAGGGGCTGGCAGTGGATTGTCCTGCAGAAGATAATCTGATAATCAAATGCTACCACCGTATGCGTGCGAAGTACCCGCAGATAGGTAATGTTCGTATTCGTTTCAAAAAGAATATCCCTTTTGGTGCTGGACTAGGTGGTGGCAGTAGCGATGCCGCACATATGGCTATTGCGCTGAACGAAGTTTTTGCTTTGGGATTGACCCAAGAGCAATTGGCGGAGGAAGTACGCCCCTTGGGAGCGGATTGCCCATTTTTTATCTACAATACTCCATGTTATGCTGAAGGTATAGGCGATAGATTGACTCCTATCTCTTTGGATTTAAGTGATTTGCGCCTGGTGATGATTAAACCAAATTGCGGAGTATCCACTAAAGAAGCATATGCAGGTATAGCACGACATCCAGAAGCAGAAGGACAAATCAAACAAGCATTACTGGAGGGGAAGTCTTTTGCAGATATGCATCCGTTGTTGGTCAATGATTTTGAGCCAACGGTCTTTGCGCTTCATCCCGAGATTACCGAAATAAAACAGCGCCTACTTGATGCAGGCGCCGTATATGCGGCCATGTCTGGCTCTGGCTCAACCGTCTTTGGGCTATTTGCTACATCACGCCATACCACACTACACCACGCTACACAACACGATTCGGAAGGTTGTGCCGACACCCAGTTGCGATTGCTTCACGAAGAGTTTGCCTCGATGGTAATCTTCGATGATACGCTTGCCTAAACTCAATCCTAATCCCCAACCTCTTTTTTTGCTAGTATAACCAGGCTGGAAGATCCGCTTGAAGTGTCTGCGATCTATTCCTTTGCCTGTATCGGTAATGTCAATAATCACCTTGTCGCTATCTGACAGACGAAGTCGGTCTGACAACGAAGCGGTCTGATTTCGTTCTGCGCGGGGTGTGGTTTGTATCACAATGGTGATGCTCCCTTTGCCTTCCATGGAGTCGATGGCGTTCTTGCATATATTCTCAATCACCCATTCGAATAGTGGGGCGCACAGCATTGCTTTTACGCCTGCCTCTGACTGATTGCCCATCATCTCTAACCGATATTCTATTTTGTTAGATGTACGCACACGCATGTAGTCCATTGTGGACTGTATGATGGGGAGTACTTCTTGTTGTTCTAAGGCAGGTTGCGAACCTATTTTGGAGAATCGTTCGGCGATCATTTGCAGACGGCGGATATCTTCGTCCATTTGTGGTAGTAGGGTGTCGTCTGGATATTGTGCCTTGAGCAGTTCGTTCCACGCATTGAGCGACGATATGGGGGTTCCGAGTTGGTGAGCAGTCTCTTTGGATAATCCTACCCATAGACTATTCTTCTCGCTTCGCTGCACCATCAGTAAGGCTATTGCAGATAGACTTGCTAAAGCGAGCATCACCAGCAGTTGGATGTATGGGAAATAGGATAGCCATAGTAGGGTGGATGACTGTTCGTAATAGATATACTGCATCACATTGTCTGATATGCGTACTTCAATGGGCTCTTGAGTAGCACGTAGCTCGTTGATTTTCTGGGTGTAGAATGCTTCTACATCGCGTTTAGGCTCGTGTACATTGCGCGATAAGAGGAGTTGGTAGGTTGTGTCCACCATATAGACAGGGATGGTGGTATTGCCCTCCATGATTTGAAGCAGCAGATCTATATCATCTTTCTCTCCTGCCATGATAAATTTGCGCGTGGCTTCCGCCCAGAGTTCGATTTTCTTTTGCTCCTCTTGTTCGAACTGCTCTACGATATGGCTGGTAACCAGCGAACTGAATACCACTACCACGATGAGTAGTAGTGTGACAATAATATAGATTATATTGGTGTTGAGTCTGCGCATTGCCTCTTAATGTTTAGTAATCATCTGGTAGAGCATTTCTGCAATGTGCGTATCATCTTCTGCTGCAATTTCTTTCACAGGTGCTTGAATGACATAATCCGCTTGCATGTAGTATGGTTCGCGGGCTTGCAGTTGTGGCGTGATGAATTGCAGCAGTTCTGCTTCGCTGCGTCCTTGCAATACGGGTCGAGTAGTTAGGTCAGTCAGCATCAATCGTTGTGCCAAGTGCTTAGGTTCCCATTTGAGGTATATGCTTGTACCCAATTCCTTTAGGCACTCCATATTGTCCTCCCAACAGGGATAACCTCCCCCTGTGGCATAGATGACCTTCTCAATAGGTACTTCGGCGAGATCTTCCACCACATATTTCTCTTTGCGGCGAAATTCCTCTATGCCATGTTCGCGGATGAACTCAGCGGGTGTCTGTCCATGAATTTCTGCGAATGCTTCGTCCAAGTCCACAAAGTGCCAACCCAGACGTTGTGCTAACAGGCGACCTACAGTAGTCTTGCCTGCTGCCATGTATCCGATTAGATAAATCGGGAGCTGAAGGGAAGAAAAGGGTTTCAAGGGGTTCAAAGGATATTTATGGTGCAGGGTTATAGTCAAACGTGTCATTGTCGCGCCAAAGGATACGACTATCCTCAATATACGCCTCTGGGAAAGCAGAACGGAAAGGGGCTTTTAATATGCCCATCTCCTTCCATTCCTTATTATATACGCGCACGTGCGAGGAGCAGATAGGTGCACATACGGTGTGGATGACGATGATGCTATCGTTTGTGAGGAGCGTATCGCGTATGCCGACCAGTATAGTGCCCTGCTGTTCGGTGTTGTTCAATGCCTGGGTTGCAGGCTGTTCAGCAGTAGCGGTTTGCTGTGCAAACGAACAGTGACTCGCTGCGCAAGCGAATAATAGGATGGATATGAATAGCTTATAATTCAAAATTCTTAATTCTCAATTATTAGTACTACTGCTTGTGCAGCTATCCCTTCTTTTCGTCCCACAAATCCCAATTTCTCAGTGGTAGTGGCTTTGATACTGATTTGGTTTTGGCTCACCCCCATCACTTCTGCTAAGCAAGTTGTCATAGCGGGAATATGTGGATTGAGCTTGGGAGCTTCTGCACAGATTGTGCAATCGCAATTACCTAGTTCGTATCCCGCTTCACGAATCATCTGCATGACTTTGCGAAGAAGGATTTTAGAGTCGATGTTCTCATATTCGTTGCCCTTGACGGGTGGAAAATGATAGCCAATGTCGCGCATGGCTGTTGCACCGAGTAGGGCATCGCAGAGAGCATGAATCAGCACATCGGCGTCCGAGTGTCCTAATAGTCCTTGCTCTGCTGGCACGAGAATGCCACCCAACCACAATTCGCGATTGGGGGCAAAAGCGTGCACATCATATCCAAAACCTATTCGCATTATTTGCGATTGTTAACGAGGTCCTTAATACCCGCGAGATCAAAGCCAAGTGTGAAGCGCATGGTTTGATCGAGTGGGTTAGATGGAGCGGTAGCGATGCAGTATGCGAAGTCCAATGAGAAGATGCTCAAGTGGAAACCTGCACCTACAGTCACGTAGCGGCGGTTACCTTTCCAGAAGTTCTCGTGGCTATAACCTACGCGACCAAAGAACTGACGGTTGTAGCTGTACTCAAGACCTACGCCCCATTGTACCTCTTGAAACTCTTCAGCGAGTGGAGATACGTATTTGCCTTTGTCCTCGTTGTAGTAACCTGGAGCATCGCAGAAGGATTGCCACCAACCGTTGGGTGATGATACCTCTGAGTACTCTTTTTCGCTGAGGTGAGGCAAACCAGATACGGTGTCGGTGGCAAACTTAGAGTATGCAGTAGGAACCAACATCTTGTTGCACTCTACGGTAGCCATCAAGCGGTTGTAGTTGTCGAAAGGAATCTCGTAGCTGATACCCAGACGGAGGTTAGCTGGGATAAAGTGTTGTGTCAAACCATCGTCGTGCGTCATCTTACCACCTAAGTTGCTGATGTTGAGACCCAAACCAAAATAACTCTCGCCCATAGGTAATGAGATAGGTTGACGATAGTACAACGATACGTCGGCAGCCATGGTCCATGCTGGATACATCTCTTGAGCGCTATTGTCGGCTGAACTGTTGACACCATTGTTCAGGTCGCTGTAGAGGAAGCGCAGAGCTACCGCCATACTCACATACTCATGCAACTTGCGTGAGTATGCCAAGTCGATTGCCCACTCGTTAGGAGTAGCTTCGGCAAAGGTGCCTCCAAAGCCATCAATTAGTGCTACAGTACCCATGGAGAAATAAGTGAAACTACCTGAGAGGGTACCTGCCAAATCGCCCATGTTGTAGTAACCTGCGATATAAGCCAGATCGATGTCATTTACCAACTTGGTCAACCATGGGGTGTAGCTGGCGGTGATACCACCTTTGCTCTCCATGAAAGAGTATTTAGCAGGGTTCCAGTGTTGAGAGTTGAGGTCAGCATTGGTAGCTACACCCACATCACCCATACCTGCAGCACGGCCGTCAGGAGCGATGCTGAGTGAAGGCATGGCAGTTACTACTGGATTGGTTGCGAACGCTGACATGGTCATAGCAATACATGCCAGTGTGGATAAAAGAATTTTCTTCATTGTTTTAATATTGTTTTTAGTTGTTAATATACTTGTTTGTTCTTTTTTGTACGCTTATTTAAATATGTTTCATAGGCTATTAACGATTGATAATGATTTTGCCCGCCTTCGATACATGGTTCGAAGTGGTGGTTTTTAGTGTAACTTGATAGATATATATTCCTGCTTTGGTATTGATGTCGCTCATGTTCCATTGTATGCCCTCTGTACCTTTTTGGGTAGTGGTATATACCAGTTTGCCGCTCACGTCATAGAGGTGGATGGTTGTTTCCACGAGTTCGTCTGGCTGGTCGTACTCTATCTTCACATTCATCACGCCTGTGCTGGAGACGGGGTTAGGGTAGGTGAGTACTTGGTAGATGTTAGGATCCAATCCTTTGACTACTTGGAAGTTGAGCGTAGCTGTGCTACTATTGTTGTGTAGGTCCCATGCGCGGAAAGTAAGCGTGTGTGCGCCTTCGGCTTGCTCTGCCATCTTGTAGCTCACTAGTCCGGCTTGGTAACTATTGTTGCTGGCCTTGAAGTATGTGTTGAGTACGTATGTTTGTGTAGCATCGTTGTCAATGGTAAGCAGCAGATCGTGTCCGATACCTGCACCAGCTGTATTGATACCACTCTCGTCTTCTATCTCGGCGTAGAAGTGTGGGAACTCATAGGTCTGATTGCCGTCTTGGAAGGCTGGATTGTTGAGATATACCTGAATATCTGGTCCTATGGTATCTTTTGCGATCACCGTGCTACTACCACCTATGATGAAGTTCTCATAGTGTCCCACGGCTTCTTCGCGCAATTCCTCGTCGTAAGCATAATAGACGATGCGTCCTTTGCCGTAGTTGTAGCGGATATCTTTAGGTACCATAAAGGTGAACTCAAACTTTCCGTCCTTGACATCGGTTTGTCCTACAAAGAGGGTGTTAGGATAGTCGTTGTATCGGATTTTAGTCTTTTGTCCCTCGTTGCTCTCATCGTTGTCGCGCGTGGTGATGACCTGCATCTTATCCATGATGGTGACATCTATCTTCCCGTTGAACCAATATGCCGTATCCTTGTCTGCCGTCTGGATATATCCTTGGATGGTGTGTACGCTTAGGGCGTTCATGGTGTCAAGCTGGGTAATGGTCTTGACCTGGTAATCGGTCGGATAGTTGAGTCGCAACGCGGGATCTGCCAGCAGGACGTATGCCATCTTGTTGGCATCGCTGCCAGTCTGATTCTTGGCGATGCGTGTTGCTTCACCCAGAGTCATGGGGTAGGTAAAGGCATCTTTGTGTCCCAGTAGGGTATCGCATAGGTTGCGGTTCAGTATGGTGTTCTGGGTAGCATATACGGTACGACACGCCGATAGTACGCCTATGGCAGCACCATGTGGGTTGAGTACAGCTTCTTCGCCCGCCGACACGTGTCCACCGTCGAAATGGGAGAAGCTACATGTAGCAAGGAACCAAAACGCTTGATTGGTATTGTTCATGCGCTTGATGTCGGCTGTCTTCATAAACAACTCATTGGTGATGTTGTTGTATCCTCCGTGACCAGAGTAGTTCATCACCAGCACACCGTTGCTCATCAGGTTGTCGTACTGATTCTTCGCCAGCGGATAACTCTCGCCTGCGGCACTCACCTCTTGGGTGTAGGCATCCAGATAGATTTTGTTGACGACAAAATCCTTGTTCTCAGTGCGCATGCGTTCTGCACCAGCGTCTGCTGTCTGCACGTGCAATCCGTGGTCGCCGTCGTCGGCGAGAAAGAGGAGTTGGGATTTCCATTTACCCAACACTTTGTCATCCATATAGGTACATAGTTTATCCACCACTTGGTTGGCTTCTTCCAGGGTCTTGACGGGCAATCGTCCTACGCCTATGTTCATCTGCGCGCGGTAATCCACAAATTGCTTTTGGTATATACCCGCATCGTCTTTCATAAAGCCGAAATAGTCGTCCGAAGCGTAGGCGGATGTCTCTACGGTGGAGTTCTTGGCTTGATAGGTGAGTAGTTTGCTTACGCCCGATACAGAGATGAGTTTTCTGTTGTCATATGAACCATCGCCCATGAGTAGCAGGTTCTTAGGTTGCTTGGTCGCGTCACCTGCAGCTCGGTCGTAGAGCATCTTCATCATCCAGCGATAGGCACTCGCGTCAGGAGTTCCCGAAGAGAACTCGTTGTATACTTGCTCATCGGTTACCACAGCCCATGTCAGGTGATCCACCTCCTCATGCTTCTTGGCAAGACGAATGGCAGGTTCCATAAACTCGGCTGGACAGATAATCACATAGTCTATATCCTCCAACTTATGCAGGTTTTGGTTGGCTACTCTGCCCACTCTGACGGGGTACTTCCATAGGTTTATAGCGGGATTGATGGCTATGTATTTCTCGGCGGTAGTGTTGCTACCTACCCATGTCATCTCATTGTTGTCCATGCTCGTAGGCACTTGTTCGATGTTGACGCCATCTGTCACGCGCCATATCTGTGTTTGTGCGTTGGCACCCGTCATGTGGTAGCGTATGGCGGTCGATTGATGGATAGACTGCGTGTTGCTGATAGCCATCTGGTTGCCTCGCATGTTCAGCCGGCAGGGGACATTCATCTCGATGTAGTTCAGATAGGCTAAGGCACCCGATGTGTTGCTCTTGAAGTAGATGCTCACGCTCTGCTGACCCGTAGTCTTTGCCTTGGCGGTGATGAGGATAGAGTCTGCTATCGCTTTCGTATAGTTGTCCGATACGCCTACCGCGGGTATCTTGCAGTTGCCATTGGCGCCTGCGTAGGTGGCTTGTATCGGTGTCATATTGCCCGATAGAGCGGCTAGGTTGATTAGGCAGCGGCTCTCGCGGTCAGTACATACATCTTGCATAGCGAGGCTGAAGGAGCGATTCTTGCTCCTGACGTTAAATACCTCGCCGTAAAACTCTCTACCACCACCACTTGTTCCCGATGGGTCAATGAGGTTGATGGAGTCTTTTTCATGTACGCCGTAGGCAGTGTACCAATCCACATCTATGATGCTACTCATCTCTGGCTGCGTAGTACTGAGGGCTATCTGGCGTTGCAGACCTGCTCCGTCGCTCAGGAAATAGTAGCCATATCGACTATAGGGGTTTTGTTGGTGACGCCAATAGCCATCTGCAGAGCAGTACCATTGGGTCGGACCTTGTGCGTAGAAGAGTAGGTAGTCACCGCTGTTGAATACTTTGTCCGTACCCTTGTGTAGGTATATCGCTACCGAGGGTAGGTCATCCCAGTGGGGCTTTGTGAAATCTTCTGTCAGCATGCCTCCGCCGTAGCCCAATACAGCTACCTGCTGGGCGTTCAGACCCCAGACAACCAGTGAGTCGTAGGGGATAGCATACACACCTGTCTCGCTCACGCGAATCTTGACAATGTTGCCACTCTTCAGTGCCGATTGGTTGCTATACGTGTGGATACCTGCCCAGGTCAATTGAGCGGCTATGAGGGTGGATAGTATGAATAGCAGTCGCTTCATATTATTTGATTTTGCAATATAGTATCTCTTTGTCATTTTGGCGTATCTCGATGAGCTCTTCGCTGGTCAGCGGACGGGCAGCTATGGCTCGATCGATCACAATCATGTCTCCTTGGCGGATGGTCATCACTTGGCTCGCTTGCTCAATGGCTTGGTCCATGTCTATGAGCAGGTCTTGCCACGGATTCTCATCTATCTCCATCCACTGCCCCATGGGCAAGGAGTAGTCGAATGCCCATGCGCGTGTCCAGTCGCCTGCAGCCAGGTAGTCGGCGGCGAAGATGTTGAGCCCCAGTGCGACCGCGTTGTAGTAGCGTGAGGCAAACTTGCGGCTGATATTCTTGCCCAGTTTGCTCACCCGCAGCACCACGCAAGGGGTCATACGCACATCCTTGCTCCAGTCGGGTATGAAGAAGGGCTTGCGATTCACCAGCAGCGATGAGTCGCCCTTGAGCACCATCTTCACTTCTCCATCTATTTGACTAAAACCTATTATCTTCATTCAGTCCGCAAAGTTACAAAAAATCTCTCACGCGCGCAAGTGTGTGCAACAATTAATGGTCGCTTTCTTAACAAGCGCATGCTTTTTCTTTTTATTTCGCACGGATAAATAGCTGTACTGGTGTGCCGTTGAAGTCCCACCACTCGCGCAGCTTGTTCTCTAAGAAGCGGCGGTATGGTTCTTTCACATACTGAGGTAGGTTGGCAAAGAACACAAAGGTAGGGATCTGTGTGTTAGGCAACTGGGTACAGTATTTGATCTTGATGTATTTTCCCTTGGTTGCTGGTGGAGGGTAGTTTTCTATCAGTGGCAAGAATCGCTCGTTGAGCTGTGCGGTAGGCACTTTCTTCTGCTTATTCTGATATACTTGCAAGGCAGTCTCCATCACCTTGAAGATTCGCTGTTTGGTCAGCGCCGAGGTGAAGATGATAGGGAAGTCCTTAAACGGAGCAATACGCTCACGGATTGCATTTTCGTAGCCCTTGATATCGGCATTGGTCTTGCTCTCTACCAAGTCCCACTTGTTGACGCATACCACCAGTCCTTTCTTGTTCTTCTGAATCAGCGAGTAGATATTCAGGTCTTGTGACTCGATGCCGCGGGTGGCATCAATCATCAGGATACATACATCCGAGTTCTCAATGGCGCGAATACTGCGCACCACGGAGTAGTATTCTAGGTCCTCGTTTACTTTCGCTTTCTTGCGAATACCTGCTGTGTCAACCAGATAGAAGTCTTTGCCGAACTTATTGTATCGCGTATAGATACTATCGCGGGTAGTGCCAGGTATGTCGGTCACGATGGTACGTTCTTCGCCGATGAATGCGTTGAGGATACTACTCTTGCCCGCATTCGGACGACCTACGATAGCGAAGCGTGGCAACTCCTCCAAGTCCTCACCCGCTACGGTGTCTTTGAAGCGGCTGCATATCTCGTCCAGCAGGTCGCCTGTTCCCAGTCCGTTCTCTGCGGAGAGGATAAAGGGTTCGCCCAAACCGAGTTTGTAGAACTCTGGCGCACCGTATTGTTGGTCAAACTGATCCACTTTGTTCACTGCCAGCACGGTCTCTTTCTTGGCTTGGCGGAGTAGGTGAGCCACCTCCATGTCAAACTGTGTCACACCTGCGTTGACATCCACCACCAAGAGGATGACATCTGCCTCCTTGATGGCAAGGTTCACTTGACGATTGATTTCGCTCTCAAAGGTGTCGTCGGAGTTTACTACCCAGCCACCCGTGTCAATCACCGAAAACTCTTTGCCGCACCATTCGCTCTTGCCGTATTGACGGTCGCGGGTGGTACCTGCTGCATCATTCACTATCGCTCGACGGGTCTTGGTCAAGCGGTTAAATAGGGTCGATTTCCCGACATTAGGACGACCCACTATCGCTAAAATATTTGCCATAGTATATTCTTTGTCTTTAAACTTTAAACTCTAAACTTTAAACTCTAAACTTTAAACTTTAAACTAACACCCACAGCCATCTCCACAGTTGTCGCAGCTACCCTTGCAGCCGCCGCAGCCTCCGCCGCAACCGCGGTGGTGCAGTGCTTTCAGTTCTCCTTCGGTCACCTCGCGGATGTTCAGTACCTTGCCTACAAAATGCAGGTTCTCGCCTGCCAATGGATGGTTGAGGTCAATGGTCACGTTCTCGGCGGTGATCTCTGCTATCTGTGCGTTGATTACTTGTCCGTCCACGGTGTTCATAGGCACGATTGCACCCACATATACGCGCTCGGAGTCAAACTCGCCGTCGCCGTTGTAGAACATCTTCTTGTCCAAGGTCAATACTCCTTCATCATCGTATTCGCCGTAGGCATCTTGGCATGCGATGCAAAAGTCAAATGTTTCGCCTTCAGCCAGACCTTCCATTTGCTTTTCAAAGGCAGGCAACATCATTCCCTCGCCGTGGCAGTACACCAGTGGTGCTTCTGCGGTGGCTTTCTCCATCAATTCTTCGCCATCAACGTACAAATCGTACTCCAGCGTCACTACTTTTCGATTTTCTACTTTCATATATCCTTGTCTTTAATCTTTAAACTTTAAACTTTAAACTTTAAACTAACCTACCACCATTCCACTCGTTTGCCTGTGGCATCCGAACTGCTCTTGTCATATTTCAGGTCTGCCAGCATGCTCGCGTTTACACCGATGTGGAAGGTATAGCTCTTATACGGACCAAATGGTACGAAGCTCGCGCTCATGCTCCAGCAGTGCAGGTCGCGGCTCACGTTGATACTGGTGTATGACAGTTTCTTTGCATTCACGTCGTAGCTCAGCGATGTGCTGGCTTTCCAGCCGCTACCTAGTCCCAGCGAAGCGGAGAAACTAAGGTTGTGGCGGAACTCCATCTTGTAGTAATTGCGCTTCTCATCCCATTCGTTGCCCGCTCCATAGCGCAGGTTGTACGATACGCTCAAGCTCCATGGTATCTTTGCAAACAGGTATCCATCGTCGGTAGTCTCTTTCTCTTTGCTACTCTTGCGACTGTCCACCTCGTCGGTGTGGTCCATCTCATCGGTCTGGTTGGGGTCGTCAGCTGCCCCTGCATTGCTGTCCTCGTTCTTCTTGTCCTCTTTGCTAAACCAGCGTTTCACCACATCGTTGTTGAAGGTGTAGCTGAAGCTGGTGCTGGTACCCAAGAAGTGAGGGAAACGTCCGTGGTTCCAGTATAGCTCGTTGCAACGTACGTGGCTGCCGCTGGCAGTTGTGGTGTACATATATGGGTCGAACTGTCCGCTCAGGTTGATGGTGTAGTTCACCTTAGGGATCTTGATACGCAGGTTGACCGAGAAGTTCTGCCAGTTCATCGAGTCAGCAATGAAGTTGTATCCACCGCTGATGCTTAGGTTGTCAATGATGCTATATACCTTGTATGGCTCTTTGCCAGTGGTATCTTTGTCGTTGCGCAGTTTCATCTCCAGGTTGTTGCCCAGCGAGAAACCCAGCGTAGCGGCAGCACCACGGCTGGGTGCTTCTTTAAAGCGAGAATAGTGTACCACCTCGTATATCGGCAGTCCGTTCTCGTCTAACTTAGGCACGATGTTACCTGCCGCGTCGCGTGTGGTGATGAGGCGGTCATAGCTGCCGTAGAAGCCGCCATAGCGCTTCGCCCAGTAGTCTTGACCGAAGTCGGGACGGTAAGTGAAGTTCACACTAGGGGTCATCACGTGGCGGAAGCGGTCCACCTTGTCGCCAAACCACTTGCGGAAGGGAATATAGAAACCATATAACTTCGTGGACATACTGATGCTGGCATCAAAGTCATACACGTTGTAGAATCCCATCACCGTATCTTTCTGCACCTGTTGCTGCTTCTCGTCCCAACGCTGATCCACGCGGCTGAAGAACATGCGATCGGCGAAGCGGATGCTGGGAGTGATGCTCAGGTACTTGAATGCCATAAACGATGCCGACGAGTTCAGCGTATGTTTTAGTCTGTTGTCCCAATCCTTCACGAAGTTCGACTTGAAGAAATAGTCCTCCTTACAGGTAATGGAGTTGGTGAAACTACCATTGTATTGCAAGCTGATCTTCTCGTACCATTTCTCTTTGCCCACTCGCACTTTGCGTTTGAAGGGGTAGATGCGGCTCATGCTCACGGTGAGGCTGGGCAGGTTCACGTTGAGTGTTGAGTCCTTGGTTCGCTGTGTGAGGTTCATGCTCAGACCTATGTTCCATGGGCTGTCGGGGAAACGCTGTGTGTAGCTGATACTACTGCTGGTAGTGTTCTCCGAGTTGGCTTGTACGTTGTAGTAGCTGTTGATGTTGCTGCGGTTGTAACCGCTGGTCTTGAAGTTGACACTCGCCGAGAAGTTGTTGTACGGATTGGCTTTCGAGTCTTGTGTGTGCGACCATTGCACGCTCAGGTTTTTTGCTACGTTGTAGTCGGGCATGTCTTTCTCGCCCGTCACGTCCCAGCGGTAGTTGACGCTGAAGTTACCTGTGAACTTATACCGCTTCAGGTAGCGGCTCTGCGCGTGTACTGCCCATGTGCCGCGCGTGTAGATGTCGCCCGTCACTTGCAGGTCCATATAGTCGTTGATGGCGAAGTAGTATCCTATGCCCGATAGGTACAATCCTCGGGTATAGTCATCGCCAAAGTTAGGCATGATCAGTCCGCTGCTGTAGCTGTTGGTAAAGGGGAAGAAACCGAAAGGTATCGCCAAGGGTAGGGGAACATCGCCCACCACCAGATAGGCAGGACCAGTGGCGATATAGTCGCCTGGCTTCACTTTGGCTTTGGTCATGCGCAGGTAGAAGTGCGGATGATCGTGGTGGTCGCAGGTGGTGTACTTACCGCCTGCCATCATCAGCACATCTTCTCCCACTTTCTTGGTCTTGTCGGCTACGATATAGCCATCTCCTTGCTCGGTGATGGCATTGCGGATCAGACCCTTCTGCGTCTTGAGGTTATAAGTGATCTCGTCTGTCTCGTACTCGTCTTCACCTTCCGTGAATATAGGCTTGCCTATCCACTCATTTTCGATAGTGTCCAGCACGCCTTTGGCGTAGAGGGTGCTGCTGTCCATATGTACGCGGATATGCTCTGCTGTCAGCTGCATGCTCTTGTAACTCAGTTCGCCGTTGCCGTACATATATGCCACGCCTTTGCCTGTGATGATCATCGAGTCGGTCGAGGTGTAGTCAATAGGCGCATCTATCGTCTCCTTCTTCTGCGGTGTCACTGCAGAACTGTCCTGAACAACCGCCACACTATCTTGCAGCACATCCTCTGCCACTACGGTTGTGGACCATAGCAGCAGTGCACTGAGTAATATGAGTATGCGGTTGATTGACAAGTCTCTTGACAAATTGTTGACATTTGGCTTTTTGTTTCTCGCATGCGTGTGTGTACGCGTGATATTGAAAAAAGCGTGCAAAGGTACTACTTTTTTCTGACATTACCAAACGTTTTGGATGAAAAGTTAGATAAACCTATCAAAATGCTGCTATACTTACTCTTTATGGGGTTGATTATATTTACGATTTCAATTTGTTGTCCGAGTGAGTATTGTTGATCTCCTTTGTCGAAAAATTTGCCCTCAGCAAATGGTTTGCGAAAAAAAAAAGTCCGGAGTAAAGGTGTCAAAATATTCGGAGTGAAAAAAATCTAGTAAGATATGAGTGCAGCAATATAATATCTAAAAAATAACATAAAATAGCGGTAAATGGATAAAAATTAACACTTTTCCTTGTTTAATCTACAAAAAATAACTATCTTTGCAGAAATTTTCTAATTAATCGACAAAGATGGACTTGCGTAAGGAATTAATATTAGCATCAAATGATGCGAAGGAATCAATGATGCTATCGCGCTTATTAGCCAAAGGCCGTATTCGTAAACTTGCCTCAAAAGTATATACAGGAAATCTCATTGATTCTGCAGAAAGTATTATTCGTAGGAATCTATTTGAGTTATTATCATGGCGTTTCCCTGGCTGCATCATAACTCATCGCAGTGCTCAAAGTTTACGTCCAACAGGAAATGGGAATGTGTATATTACTTATACTTTTACCAAACGCATTGATACCTATCCAGGCTTGGTTCTTAATGTAATGGAAGGACCAGGGGCTCTAGAGAGTGATATAAAGATGGGTAGTAATAACCTGTACATATCCTCAGAAGTTCGATGGGTATTAGAGGTTCTTCAACCAGCTCGCCGTGGTAAAGATGGTGAGAGCAAGGGTTTGTCCCAAGAAGAGGTAGAGCACCGTTTAGAAGATATGTTAAGTCGCGGTGGCGAAAATGCATTAAATAGTTTTAGAGACAGAGCAAGATCTATATCGGAAGAGTTGGGTATGTCCTCTGAATTTGAAAAACTCACTCGCATCATATCAGCTCTACTTAGTACGCATGAATCTTCTGTGCTTGCTTCGAGCGTTGGAAAAGCACGTAGTACAGGTTGCCCCTATGATAGGCATAGAATAGAACTTTTTGAGAAACTATATGATTCCTTACAGTCAATTCATTTCCCATTAGTAGATAATCCTTATAAAACAGAGCAGGAGTATCAGTTATTTGCGTTTTTTGAGAGTTATTTTTCGAATTACATAGAAGGTACACAATTTGAGTTGTCCGAAGCAAAGCAAATCGTGGATACGGGTGTCAGTATTCCAATGCGTCGTGAAGACTCTCATGATATATTAGGAACTTATCGACTATTGTCAAACCGTGGTGAAATGCAGTTAGTTCCGAAGAATGAAGATGAACTGATAGAGATACTGCGTTATCGCCATCGCATTATGCTGGAGGAGCGTCCTCAATGTACTCCTGGTATGTTTAAAGCTCGAGCCAATCAGGCTGGAGATACCGTGTTTGTCACTCCTGAATTAGTAGAAGGAACACTTCGTTATGGATTTAGGTATTATAGTGCACTTAGCTCGCCTCTAGCACGTGCTATATATATGATGTTCTTATGCAGTGAGGTTCATCCTTTTGTTGATGGTAATGGTCGTATTGCTCGTATGATGATGAATGCTGAATTGAGTGCAGGTGGCGTATCACGTATCATTGTGCCAACAGTATATCGTGAAGATTATTTGCTAGCATTACGTAAGATGAGTCGTAGAGGTATTGCAGATACCTATATCTCGGTGTTGGAGCATTTGCAAGAATTTAGCGCCAATATTCCTTGTGGTGACTTTGTTAGTGCTCAAAGTTTTCTCCAGAGATGTAATGCATTTAGCGATGCAGAAGAAGCCTATTTGAATTTTAGTTTTAAGGGAAGAGGATGATGAGAAAATTAAAAATAATCTATTTACTTCTCCCTCTCATTTTCTGTTCCTGTGGATGGAAAGATGCAAAGGAGGTGATTGCGGTGGCGGATAGCTTGGATAAGACGACGCACGTGATCTACGATGACACCGCTGCGCTCGGAAGAGCCATCCGCAGTTTAGATAATCCATTTGGTCGATTATTCCAACGTAATACACTTGGCAAAGCATATTATTATATGGGGCGTAACCTTAGCATGTCTAATCATATTACTGAGGCAGCTGAATGTTACATAAATGCAGACCGTTTGCATATTGATGACCCTATTTATCGCGGACGCGTAAACTCGTGCATGGGATATATCTGCGCACAAAATAATGACGATAGTTTGGCATTGATTTTTTATGAACGTGCAAGCAAGGACTTTCAAGAAAGTGGAAAAGAGTGGTATTATGCTCAAATGTTATTAGATTGTTCAGAACGTCATAACAACTTGCATAAATATTGTGTAGCTGATAGTCTTTTGCAGATAGCCCAATCGTATCAATTGGATAACGCATATAGTGCACGCTTTTACGAAACACGTGGATTATATTTCTACGAACAACAACAATATGATTCTGCATTGGTATATTTTCAGGAAGGATTAGATTATTGGCAAAGCAAAAAAGACAAATGCTTTAGTTGGTTGAAGATGATGCAGATATATTTCCATACAAACCAGATGGATAATGCGTTGTTTTATTCCAATCTGTTGATTTCCACATCTAATAATCCCAACTATTTATCCAACGCTTACTATTGTTTGCTATTGGATGCGCAAAAACAAAATGATGCTGAAAGAATGAGCGAATATACCCATGCACGTTCTGATGCACAGAAGTTATTGCGTAATCATACCAATCAATATGCAACAGCAACACCTCAATTAGAAAACTATTTACAAAATCCACATCCCTGGCGTTGGGTATGGATTACGTTGAGTCTTATAGTAGTTATTTGCATCATTTTAGCTCTAGATGCAGTCGTGTATCGCCAACGCAACCGCATAGCATGTGAGCAGATAAAGCAATTATCTACACACGTAGAAAATCAAGAAGCTCGCTTAAAGCAAGAATTAGTGTATCGTCAATTTCATGAAAAATTATCAGAAATTGTGAATAAATACCATACTCCACATAAGCGTTGGAGGCAATATTCCATGCTGAAAAGAGATATTAATCCATGGTTACACACTTGGTTTCAAAAGTTAGACACCTTACCGTTGTCAGAACAAGAAAAAATATTCTGCACAATCAGTTTAATTTATTCTCATTTAACGGATGTGGAAATAGCAGAGTACATGTGCTATGCTAAAGAAAGTATTCGCATCATCAAACATCGATTGTTAAAAAAAATAGGTATTTCTAATGCCGAATTCTCTGATTTCTTACACAATTTATCTATTGACGGGTAATC
>JAZOVR010000021.1:0-20674 GCA_045658785.1 Paludibacteraceae bacterium
GTTGTAACATTTCTGTTTCAATAGAATAGAATTTAGCTCTTATTGATTCCATGTATTCATTTACTTCAGGATTGCGTTTTACATGTTGTCTAGAAGCATTAAAATCTGAAGCTTTGATGAACTTTTGGAACCTGATTATCTTACGTTTACCTTCAATAATGATAGATAATTCCAATGAACATAGACCATTTTGTAGCATTTTAGATGGTCGGCACATGAATTTTAGATACATTTTCAATAGATTTTAGTTAGTTAAACAATTCTACTTCTGTCATAACCGTATCTGTATCATATTGAAAATGAGAAAAATACAAGATGCTAAAAGGTCGCACGAAAAAAAATGGGAGGTCGCATGAAATGAACAAAAAACCAGCTCCTTTTCGCCTATTGTTTTAGAGTGTTTTTATCGGATGGGGTTATTCGGCTCTAATTTAACATAGCGATAACATGCTGATTTAAAGCCGAATAAACAACAATAGGCGATGTTATATACAAAAAAAATAGAGGTTGTTAAAGCCTCTATTTTCGTATTTTTGCGGAAAGTGGGGGATTCGAACCCTCGATACGCTTGCGCGTATACCGCATTTCGAGTGCGGCTCTTTCGACCACTCAGACAACTTTCCTCTTAAATCGCCTGCAAAGGTACTGCTTTTTTCTCACATACGCAAATAGTACCTATTTTTTTTTGAAATTTATACTTTACTTCATGTTTATACTTCCACCTCTTCGCCTTTTTCTGGAATCACAATTTGGCGGAATCCTGCTTCATACAAGTGGTCTTTCATAGCCTCTTGTGCACGGCTCTCACCATGTACGATGAAGGTCTTTTGTATAAGATTAACATCTTGACAATCAGTAAAATACTGTATCATTTCTTGATAATCACCATGTCCAGAGAACCCCTCTATCTTAGTCACTTGGGCACGGATACGATGGTCATAGCCAAAGATACTCACATAACGTAATTCAGGGTTTTGGATGCGTGCGCCTAACGATGTTGGCGTACAATAACCCACAATCAATATAGTCGTGCTTGGGTCATCAATATGATTAGAGACGTGATGCTTAATACGTCCTGCCTCCAACATTCCCGACGCTGAGATCACAATACATGGCTGTTTGCTCTTGTTTAACGCTTTGGAATCATTGAGATCGGTGATGTAATGCAAGGTATTAAACCCAAATGGATCAGAGTCAAAGCGCATAGTATCTCTTACCTGCTCATTCAGTGTATCGGCATATCGACGAAATATCTCAGTAGCGTTGGCTGACAATGGTGAATCTACATACACTGGCACCCGCTCCAACCTGCCGTCATTGTATAGCTCATTCAGCACATACACAATCTCCTGCGTTCTACCCACAGAGAAAGACGGAATCAATAGTTTGCCTTTTTTGTACATACAGGTTTCTTCCACTACGCCCAGCAATTGTTCTTCTGACACCAACTCATCATCATGCAATCGATCGCCATAGGTGGATTCACATATCAGATAATCGCATTGCGGAAATGCTTGCGGTGTACTCAATATATGGCTATGTAATCGTCCTACATCGCCTGTGTAGGCAATGCGCTTCACTTTACCATTCTCTTTGATTTCCAGACTGATAACTGCCGAACCGAGCATATGCCCTGAGTTTGTGAATTGCACTGCTATTTCCTCATCGATACGATAGCGCTTGGCGTATTCCACAGGGCAGAACAATTTCATCACCTGCTGTGCATGATGGGTATCAAATAGTGGTTTGATCTTGGGCTTGTGTTGACGATCCATCTTCTTATTGTACCACCGCACATCTTGTTCTTGGATAAATGCGGTATCTTGCAGCATCAACTCGCACAAATCACGTGTAGCAGCTGTGCAATAGATTTTCCCGCGAAAACCACGACTATATATATAAGGTATAAGACCCGAATGGTCAATATGGGCATGCGAAAGTAATAAGTAGTGTATATCCTTTGGATCAAATCCGAGGTCACGGTTGGCGGCATCGGTTTCCATGCCTTTGCCTTGATACATACCACAATCTAGCAAAATAGTCTTTCCTGATTGGGTGGTAATCAAATGTTTACTGCCAGTTACCTCCTGTGCAGCGCCTAAGAATTGTATTTTCATGGTCTTGGAGTTTAATTTTGGTTTGCAAAATTACTACAAAAATCGTACACATGCAAATAATTTGTGCTAAAATTTTACACTCACACACTTTTTTCTTGCAATATTCAGCAAAAAGCAGTACCTTTGCACCCATAAATCCTGTAGAATTTTTAAACCCCTTTCATATGCTCCCAACGGTAGCACTTGTTTACGATTTTGACGGCACATTAGCGCCAGGCAATATGCAAGAGTTTGGACTCTTGCAAGCTTTAGGCTACAACAATCCTGCTGAGTTTTGGAATCTTTGTGACCAGATTGCCAAGACCAATGATGCAGGAGGAATAGCAGTAGTGATGTATGCAATCCAGGCGGAAGCACAGCGAGCAGGTATTCGCTGTTCACGCAGTTTTCTGCGCAGCTATGGTAGCCATGTGCAGTTCTTCCCTGGAGTAGAGCAGTGGTTTTCCCTAATCAATGACTATGCTGCACAAATAGGCATAGAGGTCAAGCATTATGTCAATAGTTCGGGGATCAAGGAGATGATTGAGGGGTGCAGCATTGCTAAGGAGTTTGAGCAAATATATGCCTGCACCTACCTCTATGATAGCAACGGCGATGCTTGTTGGCCATCGGTTGTGGTAGATTATACCAAGAAAACACAATTCCTCTTCAAAATCAACAAAGGTATCCGCGAGGTGAGTGACCGAGTACGTATCAACGAGTTTGTGCCTTCTGACCAACGTCCTGTACCATTTGAGCGTATGATTTATTTCGGAGATGGTGAGACGGACGTTCCTTGTATGCGTACAGTTAAGAGCAACGGGGGACATAGTTTCGCTGTTTATGGCAATGACAACAAGCGCATCCTCGCGCAGCAACTTCTATCCGAAGGGCGTGTCAACTTCGCTTGCCCTGCTGATTATACGGAAGATGGTCAGATGATGGAAATTGTCAAACGAATCTTAGATAAGATCAAAGCCGATTACACCCTTTCGCAGCATCAATCTGTCAATCGCGATACGCTAAACATGTACTCTGCTTTAGGAGATACTATGGGCTAGTGTCTTCGCTGTAGATGCGCTGATGATAGGCTGTAGATGATAGGCTGTAGATGATACTTCGGGCTGCTGCTAATCAAACAATCAATAGACATGAATATACCGATAATACACAATGACTATGCGTATGTAGATCTCGGCTTATCTGTAAATTGGGCAACGAGTAATATTGGGGCGATATATCCCGAGCATGCGGGACACTATTTCTCAAAGGATGATCTACATGCATCTCCATTAGATGGCAGGCATTTTCACTGCACTTATGGTGACTACAATGGAGGCACTTGGTGATGTACCGATTCGTCCTGTGTTTACAAAGAAGTGAGAATACACTGCTTCGTTATCGTCCGTTCAATCCCTCACCCATCCAGATTTTATTGAGCATGGTTAAAGCCCCAGAAATGGTCTTGACCTGCTGAATGGTAGCATATCTCTTTCCTGTAGCTTTGCCTTGACGGTCTTTGTCTTCTACCAATCGGCAGCGTTGTGGGCGGGTCATAACAAACTCCACCACTTTGCTAAAGGTTTCTGATTGCCAGTATTTAGTGTTCTTGGTCGTAAAATACAAGCTCAGGCGCTCTTGCTTGAGTATCACTTTCTCTATACCCAATTGGCAGCATAGCCAGCGCAGACGAACTACATTCAATAGTTGCTCTGCCTCCTCAGGTAATTTGCCAAATCGGTCGATTAATCGCTTTTGGTATGTGAGAAGTGCGTCCTCATCACTCAAAGAGTCTAATTCGCGATACAAACTGATTCGCTCAGCAATATTTTCGATGTAAGTGCTTGGAAATCCAAGCGATAGGTCGCTCTCCAATTGGCAGTCGGAGCACCAGTGTTTATTTCTACTAGGCGATGAGGCAAAGAGGCTATCAGGCGATGAGGTCAGGGAGAACTCCTCTCGAATTTCCTCTACAGCTTCTGCCAGAATGCGTTGGTATGTGTCGTAACCCAAGTCGGCAATAAAGCCACTTTGCTCCGAACCTAACATATTTCCAGCACCGCGAATATCCAGGTCCTGCATGGCTAATTGAAAACCTGCGCCCAATTCGGCAAAGGTGGTCAATGCGTCCAAACGACGGCGTGCATCGGATGTCAGAAGTTCGCGTTCAGGAGTCACAAGATAGCAATATGCCTTGCGATTCGATCGACCTACGCGACCACGCAGCTGATGTAGGTCGGAGAGACCATAGTTCTGCGCCGCATGAATGATGATGGTATTTACATTGCTTATATCTACGCCTGACTCAATGATAGTCGTAGAGATAAGGATATCGTAGTCATAATTGATAAATGCTTCCAATGCTTCTTCCATCTCGCCAGGAGGCATTTGTCCGTGGGCAATGATACAGCGTGCTTCGGGTACCAAACGGCGGATTCTATCCTCTATACGAGGCAACATCTCAATGCGATTGCACACCACATAGATCTGTCCGTTGCGTTGCATCTCCAACTGAATGGCCTCTTTCATAATGTCCTCATCATCCAGCGTAATCATCTCTGTCTGAACGGGATAGCGATTGGGAGGGGGAGTGTTTATCACGCTCAAGTCGCGTGCACCCAGCAGTGAGAACTGCAAGGTACGAGGGATAGGCGTAGCCGTCAGTGTCAGCACATCCACATTCGTGCGCAATGCTTTGAGTTTCTCCTTGACTGCTACACCAAACTTTTGCTCCTCGTCAATGATGAGCAAACCCAAATCTTTCCAAACCACTTGTTTACCAACCAGTTTGTGCGTACCAATCAGTATATCTATCTTGCCAGCCTTGAGATCCTCTAATAGCTCTTTGAGCTGTTTGCCTGTCTTGGCGCGACTGACGTACTCCACACGTACTGGGAAATCGCGAAAACGCTCCTTGAAGGTGTTGTAGTGCTGTAGAGCGAGTACGGTAGTCGGCACCAATACGGCCACTTGCTTGCCATCGGTAGCAGCTTTGAATGCCGCACGCATCGCCACTTCCGTTTTACCAAAGCCCACATCGCCGCAGACGAGACGGTCCATTGGCATGGCACTCTCCATGTCGTGCTTGATGTCCAATGTTGCTTTCGCTTGATCGGGTGTATCTTCGTAGAGGAACGATGCCTCCAACTCGTGCTGCATGTAGCCGTCAGGCGTATAGGCAAAGCCTTTCTGCTGTTTGCGGGTGGCATAGAGTTGAATCAAGTCGCGCGCGATGTCCTTGACCTTGTCTTTTGTGCGCTCCTTCATGCGCTCCCAAGCACCTGAACCTAAGCGAGATATAGTAGGCTCGCTGCCTTCGCGACCTTTATATTTAGATATACGGTGTAGGTTGTGTATGCTGACAAACACAGTGTCACCACCTTTATAAACTAGTTTGATAGTCTCCTGCGGACGGCCGTGAAAATTGGTGGTCACCAAGCCCGCAAACTGACCTATACCATGATCCACATGCACCACGTAGTCACCTACCTGCAGTTGATTGATTTCCTTGAGTGTGATGATAGCTTTGCCCCTGCGAGCATTCTCCGAACGAAGTGTTACACGGTGGTAACGCTCGAAGATCTGATGGTCGGTATAGCAACATATTTTCGCCCCATGATCGATGAATCCTTCGTGCAAAGCATGATCCACTGCTACAAACTGAATGCCCGACTCTTTGTCATCAAATATGGCTTTCAGTCGGTCGGTTTGTTTCACTTGATCCGCCAGGATATAAATCTTGTAGCCCTCTTTCGTGCGCTGCTGCAAGTCATCAATAAGCAAGTCAAAATTCTTGTTGAAGGTAGGTTGGGGGAGAGTGTCAAATGCTACTTGATCGTGGGTAGCAAAACTAGATTTTGGTCCCAACTCCAGCGTAGTACTTTCTGTCATGATATCTACCAATTCGGTAGTATCAAAACTAGTAATAGCGCTCTGTAATTTGTACTTCAATAGGTCAAAATCAGGGCTTATCCACACCGTTTTTTGGGGTAAATATGCCAATATGGAGTACGAAGAGTCGTCCTCTGTGCTATCTGCCACTATATCTATGCTATCGACCTTATTCTTAGATAATTGTGTCTCTAATTCAAACTCACGAATACTATCTATCTCATCCCCGAAAAAGTCTATGCGAACAGGAATATCGTATGCATAACTATATACATCCACTATCCCACCACGCACAGCGAATTGTCCTGGTTCATAGACGAAATCCACCCGCTGAAAATGTAACTCTATAAGCGTTTCGATAAGGGTAGAGATTGCGATTTCTTCACCTACATGAAGTGATATTTTATTGGCCTCCAGTGCTTTGGGATTAGGCACACTATCCGCCAATGCCTCTGGATATGTGACGATGATAGGTCTCGCCTTGACATTGTAGGCAGTTTTGCTGCCATCCTGTAGCGAAGCGTCCTCTAAACTGCGCATGGTGCTCAGCAATGCGCTCAGTACCTCCGTTCGTTGTACGGTCAGCGCTTCGTCTGTTCGTTGGCGTTTGCGATGTGAGGAGGGGAAGAAATATACCTCATGCTCGCCAAGCAGTGTCTTGAGGTCGGCGTACATGTATTGCGCATCGTCGGCATTATCGAGGGCAACCAATAGGGGGTGTCCTTTCTGTTTTTGCAGTTTATTGTATAATGCGGCTAGAATTAGTCCACGCGCGGATGCATACAAGTTAGATAGTAAAAAGTGCTTGCCGCACTTTTTACCTATTTCATTGCATAGCACATCCACCTCGGGATGCTGCGCCATCAACTGTGCTAATTCTTCGATATGCATATCAGCTGCAAAATTACGAAAAAAAATACAATTGTGCAAATTGAACGAGCATTTAGCAAGTTTTTTCTGCAAAAAAATGCATATACTAGAAAAATCTCGTATTTCTGTACCTATTAACCTCCGCTCCTCCCCAAAACGCCACGAGCGTTTAGAGGGGATTTGATGGATTCGAGTCCATACGTAATAACTAAAATACGAAGGATATCCCGCTTGGGATATCCTTCTTCATTTTGAGCCACTGGGGGGACTCGAACCCCCGACCCACGCATTACGAATGCGTTGCTCTACCAACTGAGCCACAATGGCAGTCGCGTTCGGCAATCTCGTGCATTGAACGACTTTCGTCGTTAGGGCACTCAATGCCTCCGCTCTTAACTCGAAGCCACGAGCTTCTCGATATTTTTATTAGTAAACAGCCTCACGGCTGGTATTTCTAAAGAACATTGTGCTTGTCGCATGAACGATGCTTGTCAGCGTCCTTGGGGCGACCGCCATTCCTCCTTTTAACCAAAACTCACGAAGTTTTGGTTCGTATTTCAAGGAGTACAAATCAAACTTCGTGAGTTTGATTTGAGAGCGGAGGTATCGAGCACTTTAATTCCGCAGAGCGGGATTCTGTGTGCGAGATTACCAAACGCGAGTGCAAAAGTACTGCTTTTTTCGGAAATATGCAAATTTTTTTGCGTATTTGGGCAAAATTTTGTAATTTTGTCGGCGGAAAGGAGAAATTAGTACTATGAAACTGAATTTTAATACCATCAGAGAGTTTCTAAAGACAACCCTCAATCTGACTAACGACGTGGATATTCCTGCTGCTAGCGAGAACATCCGAAAAAATATCCCATTTCGTGGGCCAAACGTATATATCCTCTTCGTGGCTATCATCATAGCCAGTGTGGGACTCAACGTCAACTCCATACCCGTCATTATCGGCGCCATGCTCATCTCACCCCTCATGGGACCTATCACGGGACTCGGACTGGGACTAGGAACCAACGATAGAGAACTAGTGCTGTTCTCCATTAAGAACCTACTAATCATGGTAGGAATCAGTTTGCTGGCTGCCACCCTGTATTTTATGCTCACGCCGCTAGAGATAGATAATCCTACTGAGCTATTAGCGCGTACCAGACCTACGATTTACGATGTGTTTATTGCTTTGTTTGGCGGTTTAGCAGGTGTGCTGGAGACAGCTCGCAAGGAGAAAGGTACTGTGATCTCAGGTGTGGCGATTGCTACCGCCTTGATGCCACCACTATGTACGGTAGGTTACGGAATAGCCAATCTGAGTTGGCAATATACCGTAGGAGCGCTGTTCCTATTCAGCATCAACTGCATTTTTATCGCCATGGCGGCATATTTGATGGCGAAGTTCCTGAAGTTCCCTATGAAGACCGTGGAGCAACATCGCACCAGATATTTCATCCTATCGTATGCGTTGGTTATCCTGCTAGTGGCAACCAGTATCTTTACGGGATATCATGTGATTCGTGAGAATGATTTTACGAAGCTTGCTAATCGATTTGTGAAGAAAAACCAAAACATTGGTAAGACCTATATCTATGATTCCCAAGTGAATATCGATGCCAAGCCATATATGCTGGAATTGCGTTTGGCAGGTGAGACACTCAACGAAGACACCAAGGAGATGCTCCTGCGCGATGCGGAGAACTACGGCATCATGCGTTCCCAAATCGTGATACACGAGGATGCGACAGTACAGGTGGACCGCTTCAATGAGACGGAGATCGTCAAGAACTTGATAGCGACCAATGCAAGCAATATTCAGGTACGCGATGATTCGATCAAAGTGCTGAATGCACAGATTGCCGCCTATAAGCAGCAAGAGTTGCCCGCCAAGCAGTTGGCAGAGGAACTGCAAGTGCAACTGCCCAGTATCACACGCCTGACACTGGCTAAAGGTACGGCGTTGGAGCAGAATGTGGTGACGAGCGAGGAGCAAGTGGTAGTGGTGGCACATTGCAGCGAAATGCCAAGCGAGGAGGAGAAAACACGACTATACGAGTGGCTCAAAGTGCGACTGCAGATAGATGGTCTAGAGATTATCTTTGATACGGAGAACCAATGAAAAAGACACTCATTCGTACACTAGCATGTATCGCAGGAGCGGCTATGATAGCAGCACTCGGACGCGCGTGCAATAACGATAATACGAATATGCCCAATCAACCCACATACCCCATGCACGTAGATAGCATTGAGCTGCTCTCCATCTACGATATTACTGACTGCCCACTCGACCTGGCCTGCGGACAAATGCCCGACACGGCACAAGAAAATGTCCTACTTTGCGCCGCTGCTGCCTTCACAGGCCAATGCCTCGATCACTTCGAACATAGCAATATCCTAGGACCACATATTTCGGGCGGAATATTGCACGAAGGATATTTGGAAGATAAGGAATGTGTCCCATTCGCAGAGCGATATGCGCTATTCGTATGGGAAGGTAAGGGATTGGATGGCAAGATGTTAGCTAAGAGAATATGCAGTTTTCCATGCGATGAGGTGCTAGATCGTGCCGTGGAGCATGGCGGCATGGCTTTTACACAACATTGGGTGATCCAAAATGGGGCGATTTATGCGCACAAGATCCAGCCGCTGGACAGGGTGGAGCACTACCGTTCGCTATGTCATAAGAATGGACGATTCTATGTGATGGCCAACCGTGAGAAGATGGCTTATCAGGACTACTTGCAAGCGCTATTAGATGCAGGCGTAGAGCAGGCGCTATACATGGATATGGGGGCGGGATGGAATCATTCGTATTATAGAGACGAGGAAGGCAAGGTGCATATATTGCATCCGAAGGGGCATGATTATCCGACGAACTGGCTCGTGGTGATGAGGTGAGAACACTACAAAAATAATAGACTGCAATCTTTGGATAGTAAGATACATGTATATGAGGAGAATATGGATAGTCATATTGTTGGTCGTGGCGATGGGGACTCAGGCGCAGCATAGGACACAGGTGCTGGACAGCGACATAAGCACGCTACGCATGCGGTATATGATAGAGGCTTTAGAGCCATCGGGAACAGTCAGCAGACCCTATCTTGTACTGCCAGAGAGCAGCGTGATAGATGGTAGCGAAGCGGAGAATACTTTGGAGATCTCGTTCGACGAGATGAGCCACGATGTGCATCAATACTCGTATCGCGTGGTGCATTGCAACAGGGATTGGACCGAGAGCGATATCAGTAGCTATGAATATGTGGACGGCTTTACGACCGCAGATGTGGTGGATTATGAGCATTCGATGAATACCCAACAAGCATATACGCACTATTCGTTTGCGTTTCCCAACGAAGATATGCAGCTGAAAGCCAGCGGCAACTACGTGGTGCAGATATACGAGGATGGCGACCAAGATAGGGTAGTGGCAGAGGTTTGTTTTAGGGTAGTGGAGCCCATCGTGGGAATCGATGTGAATATGCGAGCGAACACGGATATAGAACTCAATGGCAGGTATCAACAGTTGGATGTGGATGTACAGACCAAAGCGCTGAACATGCGCGATGCAGGGGATGTGACAGTAGTGGTAGAGCAGAACGGCCGACGAGATAATCAGGTTGTGCTGGTGAAACCGACCTTCGTGGAACCCAATAGACTGCGCTATGTGAACCAAAAAAGTCTGATCTTCGAAGGCGGAAATGAGTACAGGCATTTTGATACATATTCATCGTATTATGCAGGTTATCATGTAGATGTAGTGGATTACGCCCAAGGCGAATATCATGCGTTATTGGATATAGATGAGGTTCGCGGCACCAAGAACAGAAATGCTGGTCGTGAGGGCTTGCCCTATGTAACGGAAAGGGATGCCAATGGGCAATGGCTAGTGAACTGCGAGAAGACGGATTATGTGGATATAGAAGCGGAATATATGTGGGTGCATTTTGTGTTGCCTGTAGAGCAATATGTGATGGATGGGCATGTGTTTGTCGGTGGAGAAGTATTTGGTAATCATATGAGTACGAAGAATAGGATGGAGTATGATGCCGACAATAAATGCTACTACTTGTATGCCTATTTGAAGCAAGGCGGCTACGACTATATGTACTATGTTTGGGGTAAAAATGGCGTGAGCAGTTTACCGTTGGAAGGTTCGCATTGGCAGACAGAGAATGAATATGCCGTGTGGGTGTATTATAGACCGTTTGGAGCGAGGTATGATAGATTGGTAGCCGTAAAGTGGCTGTAGGACGCCTCTGCGAGGGTATAGGACGCTTCGCTATAGGACGGCGCAAAGCGCCTATAGATATAGGCGAGGGATAAAAAAATAACGAGAATGATCTCGTTATTTTTTTGCTAGTGGGACTATTGGTTACTCTGCAGGGGAGAACTCGTCTTTGCCTACGCCACAAAGTGGGCAAACAAAATCTTCTGGAACTTGCTCCCATGGTGTGCCAGGAGCTACGCCTTCGGCACCAACGGCTGGATCATACTCCCAACCACATACATCACATACGTACTTTTTCATATTATTGTAATTTTTATAGGTTAATATTTCTACTTAACCTTAATGCAAAAATCATGCCAAAAAGTTAAATTATTATTAAAAATAATAGTTTTATGATAAATGATTTGCGTATTTCGATTATTTTTAGTAATTTTGCAGCGATTATGGCTTGAAGGCGCTTAATGTGCAGTTTGAGTGTAAAAAAAGGTAAGGATATGAAAATAGGAGGTAAAATAATTGTGGTTTTGAGTACATTAGTATTAGTGGGCTTAGTGGTGTTTGTATATGTGAAGTTCTTCTTTGTATATAGTCAAGGCGTGAATGAGGGGGATATTAATTATTTCCAGAACGAGGGCTTTATCTTCAAGACCTACGAGGGTAAGATGATTCAGACGGGATACAACTCGCGTAATACGAGTGCGACGATCCAATCGAATGAATTTAAGTTTTCGGTTGAGGATGAGCAAGTTGCACGTCAAATAGAGAGTAGCTCTAGTCGTCAGATTAAGCTGCATTGGAAGCGCTATTTGGGCGTGTTGCCATGGCGTGGAAATAGCCAGTATGTAGTGGATTCTGTAGTGTATGTACAGCCCATGAATACCTTACCACAGGTGGAGGACGGATTACTGGAGATACCGTTGCCTTAGGGCTATAGGCAATGAAGTAAAACGAAAATAATAGTACAACGATATGTTAACTAAACCAGAACAAAATCTGATTAAGATTTACGAGAAGTCGTTTCGTGAGAATTGGGCATTGGAGGCCGTGACCGATTATGGAACCACCAATACCCTGACCTATGCACAATTGGCGGAGAATATCGCTAAGGTGCATTTGCTATTTGAGCAAGCGGGCATTGGGCAAGGCGACAAGGTGGCTGTGATGGGCAAGAATAATGCGAATTGGGTGACCACTTTCTTGGCAACTGTGACTTATGGTGCAATCATTGTGCCTATACTACAAGACTTTAAGGCCAATGATGCCATTCATATTGTGAACCACTCGGAGAGTAAGCTGCTGTTTATTACCGACCTGATTTGGGAGAATATCGACCCAGAGCAAGTGCCAGAGTTGAAAGCAGTACTCTCGCTCAACAATATGGATATGATCATCAGCCGTTTGCCAATGGAGCAGGCCGTGGATAAGATGACCATCGAGGAGCTGTTTGCAGAGAAGTATCCTAGGGGTTTTAGCAAAGATGATATTGAGTATGCTGAACGCAGCAATGCGGAGTTGGCATCGATCAACTACACTTCAGGTACCACAGGCTTTAGCAAGGGTGTGATGACTCCAGCGAATGCGTTGGCGGGCAATGTGTTGTTTGGATTGGAATCAAAATTGGTATACCCTGGTTGTCGCCATGTGGCATTCTTGCCATTGGCGCATGCGTATGGATGTGCATTTGACTTCTTGGCATGTTTGGCTGCAGGTGGACATACCTATCTAATAGGTCGTACCCCATCTGCAAAAATCCTATTGAAGGCCTTTGCAGAAGTAAAACCAACCGTGATATTGAGTGTGCCATTGATCTTGGAGAAGATTTACAAGAAGATGATTCAGCCACAGATTTCGAAGACGCCTGTTAGTTGGGTGTTGAAAGTGCCATTGCTGGATCAAGTGGTGTTGGGTAAGATTCGCGAGAAATTGATGACGGCATTTGGTGGCGAGTTCTCACAGATCATCATTGGTGGTGCGCCATTGAACGCAGAGGTAGAGGCTTTCTTGTGCCGAATCAAGTTCCCATTGACGATAGGTTATGGTATGACGGAGACAGCTCCACTCATCAGTTTTACCCCATGGACAGAGTTTCGTAGCCAGTCTTGCGGCCAAGTGCTGAAAGGCTATATGGAGGCTCGTATTGCGGATGCCAATGCCGAGGGAGTGGGTGAGATTCAAGTTCGTGGCGAGCATGTGATGACAGGCTACTACAAGAACGAAGAGGCTACTGCTCAGTCGTTTACGGAGGATGGTTGGCTCAAAACTGGTGACTTGGGAACGATAGACGAGGATGGTTTTATCTATATCAAGGGTCGTTGCAAGACGATGCTATTGGGACCTAGTGGACAGAATATCTACCCAGAGGAGATAGAGGCGAAGATCAATAATATGCCATATGTGTTGGAGTCGTTGGTATTGCAGAAAGAGGATGCACGATTGGTGGCGTTGGTTTGCCCTGACTTTGAGGCAGTAGATGCGGATAAGTTGACGCAAGAGCAGTTGGAGGCTGTGATGGAAGATAACCGCAAGTTGGTGAATGCTGAGTTAGCGGCTTATGAGCAGATTAGCATCGTGAAGCTCTACACCCACGAGTTTGAAAAGACACCAAAGAAGAGTATTAAGCGCTTCCTGTATGAAGCGTAAGCGCGGTCCTCGCTTGAGTTTAGAGGACGCTTCGCTACTGTTTAGAATTTAGAGGTTAGAGGCATGAATTTGTGTATTGATCAGGGTAATTCGAGAACGAAGGTGGCGCTGTTTAAGGACGGCGTGATCGTGAAGAACCTTTTGTACCGCTCATTTACGAGTGTGGATGTGGAACGATTGTTCTCCTTGTATCCCATTACACATAGTATCGTGTCATCGGTAGCGAACATGGAGCCTGCTGTGATCAATGCGCTCAACCGTTTGTCGAAGCGATTCGTGCTGTTTGATCACTTAACTCCGTTGCCCATCAAGAACTGCTATCAGACTCCAGAGACCTTGGGGCACGATCGCATAGCAGCAGCCGTAGGCGCGGCACATTTGTGTCCAGGGCAGAACTTGCTGATAGTGGATGCAGGTTCGGCAGTGACCTATGACTTTGTCTCGGCAGAGCAAGGCTATTTGGGCGGTAATATCGCTCCTGGTATCAAGATGCGACTAACGGCATTGAACCAGATGACTAAGCGACTGCCTAAGGTAGAAGTAGAGCCGGATGCGTTGACGCCCCTGTTTGGCAAGAACACGAAAGAGGCCATGGCAGCTGGCGTGGTGCGTGGATTGGTGTTTGAGGTGAAAGGGTATATGCGTCAACTGAAAGATCAGAAGATAGCATTCAAGACCTATGTGACAGGCGGCCATGCACCTTATATATTAAATGCGATGAAGCAGAAAGAGGTGGTGGGAGAGCCACACTTGGTGTTGATAGGACTGAATTGTATTTTGAGTAGTTTAGAGTTTAAGGTTTAAAGTTTATAGTTTGAACGAACGAATCATGAATATAAAAAGATATATAGTAATAGCAGTAGCAACGATGATGGTTGTGGGAGTGTGGGCGCAAAATGCGACATCTTCGCCATCTTCGAGATTTGGATATGGAGAGTTGAATGATAATCTGCCAGGTGCTTATCGTGCGATGGGTGGAGTAGGTACGGGTATGCGTTCGAATAAAGCCATCAACCCAGCTCAACCAGCATCATATACGGCATGCGATAGTTTGACCTTTATGTTTGACATTGCAGGTTCGTTTTTGTACACCAATTATGGTGACATAAATGGTCAATGCAATAAGGTGAATGGCAACTTGGAGTATATCACGATGCAATTTCCATTGTGGCGTAGGTATGTGGCGATGTCAGTAGGCGTGAATCCTTATTCTGCTGTAGGATATAACTTTGCGCTATCTAGTTCAATAGATTCTGCTTATCATCACACTAAAAATTATAGTGGTGAAGGTGGTTTCACCCAAGTATATGGTGGTTTGAGTGTGAATATCTGCGATTGGGTTGCTCTGGGTGCAAATGTCTATTACATGTTTGGTGAAACGACCCAAAAGCGTGCTTTGAACTTTGATGATGCAAATATAAAATCCGTGGAGCAAGGTGATTATCTGCGTGTTAATAGTCTGCGTTTGCGTTATGGTGCGCAGTTATTCCATACCTTTGGCAAACACAATGTGGTATTAGGAGGTATGTTTGAGGCTAAGCAGCGATTTTCTAAATGTGAATACAAGCAGATAGAAAAAAATACTAATGATACAGTATTGTCAATGGATACAGGTTTTGAAATGCCTATGGTATATGGTGCAGGATTGAGCTATAGTTACGATAATCGATTGACTATAGCTTTGGATTACCAATGTCAAGATTGGTCTAAAGTATTGTATTTCAATAGTCAAGACGAGTTGAGTAGTCGCCATCGTTGGGCAGTGGGAGTCGAATATCGCAATGATCCAACAAGCCGTAAATTTGTAGATCGAATGTATTGGCGTATGGGTGCTAACTATACAACTTCCTATACGAATCAGTATAATCAACCCAATATAGCTATTACTATGGGTTTTGGATTTCCTTTGCGTACAATAGGTACAGTGGTTAATACTACTTTTGAATATGGTAGGCGAGGCTTTGGTGAGACTCCTTTAAATGAGAACTATCTGCGTTTTGTGGTGAATGCAGCCATAGCAGAACATTGGTTCTTCAAGAGAAAGTTGTAGAATGATAAGTTATAAACATAAAAATAAAACAATCAAAATGAAAAAAGTATTATTAATTGTGTTGTGCTTTGCTATTCCAATGGTAGGCTTTGCACAAAAGAAGAAAAAGAAAGGTGCAGAGCCTGAGGTAATAGCACCTGTAGAAGAGAAATTAGATTCTGCAGAATGCATCGAAAAGATTTCTCTATTCCAACAGTTTGTGAAGATGGGTGATTGGACTGCTGCTTATGAAAATTGGTTGCCAGTTTATCAAAGTCGTCCTGATTTCCGAAATGAAGCTAAGGGTATTACTAACCAACTTTACACCAACGGTGCGAAGATTATGGAGTATCGTTACTCACAAGCACAAGATGATGCTACACGTAATGCTTTGCGTGATTCTATCATGAAACTGCACGATGATCGTATCAAATATTTTGATGATGCTAGATTTCCAGATGCATACGTATTGGGTCTAAAGGCAAAAGATTATTTGACATATTTCCCTGAAGATGAGTTAGCTGCTCCAGCTTATGGCTGGCTCAAAGAATCTATAACCACTTTGGGAGCTAAAACTCAGGTGGACGTGGCTCGCAAATTGATGGAATTGAGTTACAAGATTTATAAGTCAAATCCAGAGCAAAATGGTAGTCAATTCTTGGCTGATTATGAGTTGGTTACATCAGTATTGGACCAAATAGCAGCAGCGGGAGGGAAGAATGCATCTCAAGCTAGTAACGAAAAAGCTTATGCAGATCGTATGTATGCTGCTTCTGGTGCAGCAGATTGCAGTACCATGGATGAGAAGTTTGGACCCAAAGTAGCAGAAAGTGCCAACGATCTGGAGACATTGATGTCAATCATGAAGCTATATCGTCGTATGGACTGCACAGAGAGCGATATTTACTTTGCAGCAGTAGAGAGTGCACACAAATTGCAACCTTCAGCAGAGTCTGCAGCAGGTTGTGCACAAATGTGTTTGAAGAAAAGTGATTTAGCAGGTGCAGTAGATTACTACAAACAAGCATTGACTTTGGTAGAATCTAGCGAGGATAAATCAGACTACTTGTATCGTCTCGCTAATGTATATCTCCAACAAGAGAACTACAAAGAGTGTGTAGTATATGCACAACAAGCATTGGATGTTGATTCTGAGAATGGACGTTGCTACTTGTTGATTGGATTGAGCTACGCTAACGGTGACAAAGTGTCTGACGATGCTATACTCGATCGCGCTAAATATTGGATTGCATGCGATATGTTTGCTAAAGCGAAGAGCGTTGATGCTTCTTGCCAAGATGCAGCTAATGGTTTTATCAAAACCTATAGCCAATATTTCCCAAGCAAGGAGGATATCTTCATGCACCAAAAGTTAGGTTCTAGTGCATTGGACAAACCATACACTGTTGGTGGATGGATTGGTAAGACAACCAAGTGCCGCGCTAGAAAAGAATAATTGTATAGCGTGAGTTATCTAACAATAGATCAGCAAGTTAACATCAAGAGGATCATATATGTGATTCTCTTGGTGTTATTTTGTATGTTGGTGGGTTGTCGTCGACGTGACATGCGTTTGCGCACCGAAGCTGTAAGCGATAGGGCTGCTATACCTGTACTTGAAGCGAACGATGTAGCTACTATCATTTCCGATTCTGGTGTGGTACGATATCGTATCAAGGCCGATAAATGGAAGATTTTTGACAAGGCTGATACACCTTACTGGGAGTTTCCTGATGGCATCTATCTTGAGAAATTTAATTTAGATTTAGAAGCGGATGCTACTGTAGAGGCTGATTATGCGTATTATAACGAGCCAGCTCAGCGTTGGATGTTACGTGGTAATGTGCATGCAATGAATTTGGATGGGGAACATTTTGAAACTCCTTTGCTATATTGGGATCAGCAAACAGAATCTATCTACTCTGACTCTGCGATTGTCATCACACGTGAAGCCTCTATTGTTAAAGGTGTAGGTTTCCGATCCAATCAATCGTTGACGAAGTATACGATTTTGCGTCCAACGGGTGTCTTTCCATTGAAGGAGTAGTTTCCATTGTCCATTTTTTCAATATAAAACATATAGTTAATGCTATGAAGAAATCTATTATCTCTATTTTTAGTTTGTTGTTTTCGACGATACCATCTATAGCTCAGGTACAACTAGGTGATAGTGCATATACTGTATCAATTCATGCAGGATATGCAAATAATTTGACATATGGGTCATATGGTAATTTTGATATAAATGCCTATCTTCCTATTAACCAGCACTTTGATATGCAAGCAAATGTCCGTACAAGTACTGCAAACTTCTTTACGATGGGAGTACAATTGCGTCCAAAATTTGTATTGCCTGTAGGCGAATTGTATCTGGAAGATCGACTAATGATGCGTTTTGTGAATCGGGATAGTTTCCGCGATTTTGTTCATGCTTTTTCGGTGGGATATAAGATGCAATATGTGAATGTGCAAGTGGGTATGAGCAACCGTATCATTACACCCTTGCCGTATACCAAACGAAGCGGAGACGAGATGATTCTCGAACCATTTGATGCAGTCTATCGCGTAGAGGCTTTTGTGCGTCCGCAGACATCGTCATGGAACATCAGCTTGGCTTTGGCAAATATTGATAACTACCAAGTCGAACGCATGTGGCAACCGATGTTCTACCTGAGCGGCTGGTACGATGTGAATGAGCATTGGCGTGTGCTGATGTCGGGCAAAATGAAACTGGCGGGAATGTTTCACCTCAATGCCCACTACTATGGCGCAGAAGTGAGAGTGGGAGCGGAGTATAGGTTTTAATTATGAAGAAAGAAGTTAGATATTAGACCGCTTTGCTGTTAGAAGTTAGATCTTTAACTTTGAATTAAGAATTATGAAGAATATACAAATTTATATTGGAACTTTGTTCGTGGTTTTGACACCTTTCTTTACCGCTTGCGGACCTGATGCGAGATTGGATTTGGTGGGTATGTTTGCAGGTACTTCACCTACGATTGATGAACGCTTTGAGGATTCGAAAGTGTATAATGATAAACATGGTTTTGTTACTCTGCAAGCACCTGCGGATAATTACCATGTGTATGTCTGCACCGATACGCATGTGACCAAAACGCAAACGCGTTGGACATACTTTATCAACCAATATCGTCAAGATGTACACTGTCCTGTGGCAGTACATTTGGGAGATATTATTGATGCGCAAAACTATTTTGATGAGATGTACTCCGCTTATGAAGCAGTACCTCTTAATCCAGAGAAAAAAGACACGCTCATGGCGGTAGCAGGCAATCATGATATTTATTTCAAACAATGGCCACTCTATGTGGACTGTTTCAAAACTTGCTACTACTATTTCACGGTCAGCACACCATCTGGAGAGAAAGACCTATTCATCGTGTATGATTCAGCCGATGGTACCGTAGGAAAAAAGCAATTGGAGTGGCTTCGTGAGACATTGCAATGGTCTGATAAACAAGGTTTTCGCCATATTGTAGCGTGCACACATACTCACTTCTTCAAGCGAGATGGATCACAAGGGCATACCTCCAATTATACTTTAGAAGAGACATATACACTGCTTAATCTATTTACCAAATATGGCGTAGAGATGGTATGGACAGGACATGATCACTCACGCGAGATTACCCAAGTAAAAGGAATGACTTGTATCGTGGTGGACTCAATGAAAGATGAAGACAAAGAGCCATACTACATGCTTGTGACTATGGGTGAAAAGATAGATTATGAGTTTGTATCTGTTGCGGATATTAAGTGATAATTTATTTCGGTATAGGAACAAACTTAGGCGACCTAGAAACGAATCTTCAAATGGTGTGTAGGTTGCTGTGTGAACGTGTAGGGGAGCAATTGGCTTGCTCCTCTATCTATCGTAGTGAACCTCTGGGGTTTGTATCCGAGAATGAGTTTGCGAATATAGTTGCGGTGTTTAAAACCGAATATTCGCCCGAAGATGTACTACTTATCACACAGCAGATAGAACGTGAGATGGGACGTACAGAGAAGTCTGTCAATGGCGTGTATCACGATCGGGTGATTGATATCGATTTGTTGCAAGCTTTGACCCCCTCTCACTCCCCCTTCAAAGGAGAGAACTTTTTGGAAGGCGAAGAGGTGGTATGCAATACTGAAACGCTTACGTTGCCACATCCGAGAATATGTGAGCGAGATTTCGTGCAAATACCTCTTCGTGAAGTCGAAGAGATATTGCACGATACTAGAAAACACGTACGGACATTGTTGCCCGCACGTGTTCTCTAAACAGTAGGCGCAACGCGCCGTTCTCTAAACTCTAAACACAGATCACAATTCTTGTCCTATGGCGTTGTACTCTACACCGTCACGAAGGATGATGAGTTGACCATTGCGGAGAATCTTTTGAATATTTGCGTTGTTGGTAGTAATATTATCTACCGCCGTTGTGGATTGGGTTGTAAACTCGCCAGAATGTGACTTGATAGTTTTGTTAGAAGCATCTTTTACTTCGATGTTGTAACCATATTTAGTGCCTGATTCTAAACTTGTTACGGTAAAGCGATAGCCCTTTCCTGCTTGTTCGGCATATTGTACAGGACGGTTGCCGTCACGACCAGGAGCAAAGGCAATATTGAGCAACTGACCATCGGCATTGAAGGTGAGGGTGCAGAATACCTCGTTGCCTTTCTTGATGACGATGGTATAGGTGTTTGCATTTCCTTCTGTTGGCCATGTGATGGTGACATCATTAGTACCAGGAGTTACGACTACATCATTGGTAGTAACATCCTCAGAGTCTATACATTGGATATACCTAAATGAACCGAAAACTATGTCATACTTGTAGTTATCAAGGTAATTGCAAGGAACATATAGGTTGACATTGTAGTTGGTGAACACATTTTCTTCTATTACTGGAGGTTC
>JAZOVR010000022.1:0-18029 GCA_045658785.1 Paludibacteraceae bacterium
CTCATTAATAGTTGGAACTTCCACGCCATACAACTCAGCCATGAGGCGCTGGGTAAGCCAGATGTTTTCATCTTGGTAGCGGAGTTCGACGCTCTCAGGCTGATCGCCAATAGCAGAAACAAAGGTTAAGTATTCCGCTGCGGACGAGCGAATAGTAATTTCTTTGGATTTTTTAGATTTTGTAGCCATAAAGCATTTTGTTTTTCGTTAGTAATTTCATTTCCGCTGCAAAGGTAGTTCTTTTCGGGGTCCCCTCAAATTTGTAATTTGTGGGGAGAGCGGAGGCATTGAGCGCTTTAATGATGCCGAGCATCAGTCTGTGCGCTTCAATTGCCGAACGCGAGCTAAATGTTGTCAGTGGCTAAAGAAAAATGCAAATAAATTGGTTTTTATGAGGTGTTGGGGATAATTATTCTTACTTTATGCTCTGTTATCGTTATAAACTTCTTCAAACATTTCGTCCTGTACTTTTCTGAGTTTTTTATTGCGTGGTTCGTCTTGGCAAGCAATATTGCGTGACCCATAATATGAAATTCGCCTTTTCCATACTCTGCATATGGCGTAAACCAGCGCAACGCAAAAGATAGTGCTTACAACTGCTAGAAATATTTTGAACAAGATAGACATTTTAGCACATGCAATTATATATCGAATAGGGGATTATTCTACCAAACTATTCTGCTCCAAATATTCGACAAATGACATCATTATCAGATTAGTTCTATTCAAGATATCTTGCTCCACAAAGTCAGTTTTTGATTTAGCCATACCAACTAATTCAATATTGATAGTTCCATCCTTTTTCTCTCCCTTATTATTGGTAAATCCTTGATAATACTTCACTTTGTCAGCAAATCTATAATCAGATGCTCGGATGTTGATTCGTTTCTCTAGTAGAGCCTTATTGCCAATTTTTTCAACATTCCATTTGTCTATAAGCGATTTTTCATTTTCGTTACGATTGCGTGCATAAATATGTTCCACTTCGAAAACTGTATCAAGATTTGGCATTTGTTGTCCCTCTTGTTGCATTGCCCACCATGCCAACATCGAACGAGTGATTGGACGTCCGTTATAGAAGTTGTAGTTCTGGAATTGATTAATAGTCTGCTGTTTAGGGAATTGATACTCCACAAATGTTGCTTCCTTACCATTTACTATATTAACCATTTCAGCGTAAACAGGTGTTCTTAGTGCATTCACACCAGGATTGGTAATAGCATATGCCCATATAAAAGCTGTAATACGACATAGGAAAGTGTACAACAACTCCTCATCTAACATATTGTTATTGTCTCTATTTTGTAGGAAATATACAGACAGGATATATGCCCACATACCATTCGGAGCATAATGGAGCACAAATAATCTTTCTAATACTCGCTTTGAAAAACGATCTTTAGACTGTGTCAAAACATCATTCCAAAAATCAGCGAGCAATTCCATGTTGCTCAATGTTTCATCGCATTTGAGTAATGCATAGTTATTGGCACTATAGAAAGTTCGGAGAGCTTCAGTAGTGCTTCGTTTATTACCCGTCTTTGCACGTTCATAGTACATATAGCGAGTAAATAACTCATCCATAGGTGTCCCTGAACTAGGATGGAAATTGCTTTCGCACAACTCATCTAGTTTGCGCCAGCGTTCCATAAATTCATCCTTTCTACCCTCTTTAGAATAGTACTTATAGAATTCCGCTTTGAAAATGTCGGCATCGGAAAGCGCTTTACCACGATTGTTCAATGTTGAGAAAATCCGCAAAGCAGTATCTTGTTGGTCAGCCTCGATAGGCAACAAGAAACAGTTATTTAGGATTCGGCTTGGCAAATATGGGAAGTATGCAGGATAATCATTAACAAAAGTATCAATCATCTTTTGAAAGAAACGATAGTTCACGGCATATCTACTCTTCATTTTTTCTGTAGTAGTTCCTTCTTTAAGAATATACAAAAACTCTTCTTTATCATTATCGGTTGCTACCTCTGAATCTATCTTAAGCTGAGAAAAATCTGGTTGCTCAAATTCGTCTGTCATCCAAAGACATTTTCCAATCATCTCACGTAATTTCTGTGATTGAACATCTTTCATCTTCTCAAAACGGGAATAGAAGGCACGCAACAGAAGCATTATTGTAGTAAGACGCTGTTGCCCATCAATAATCTCTGATTGCTTTCTGTCGTTTGTAAATGTCACAATAGGACCTAAATAATACTCAGCAGTTTTAGAGTCAAAATTGCTATAATCATTATCTGGAAATGCAAAAGAAAACACATCCTCCCATAGAGTTTGACATTCTTTCTCTGCATCCCAAGCATAAGGACGCTGATAGTCAGGAATAAGAAAATCTGCTTTATTGCTATTGAGCAAGTCTTTTATACTTTTCTTACTAACACTTAATTCTGCCATGATTATTATGTATTTAATTATTATTCAGTTTTTTCTTCAATTCTATATCACTTATGCATTGAATATTGGTTATATCCTCTGCTTTTAATCGAGGTGTGTTATCATCTATCGTCATTTGGTAGATTTTAGCATTGGGATTGAGTTTTTTTCTAATATAGTTGATGATTTTCTCTTTCTCCTTAGCGTTAATATCTTTTCCAAAGTATATAGAATGAAAACAATCTCCGCTTATCTTTGTGTAATGATGAACTTCCTCCCCATCCATCACTTCTCCTTTTTTAGAGCGTTTGGCTTGATCAGGAGTTAATGCAGCTAACCATGGGACAGGGTTGTCAATTATCATCCTCACCTCTTGCTCATATTCCCAAGATTTATCCTTAGTAACCCATTGTGTGTATTGTGGACAACATGGGCGATATATGTTAGTTACTGCTTTTAAGTCTTGGTATTCCACATCGAATAAATAAGGTTCCATCATCACTTGACCGCACCATTTAGGCATAGATGCTAGCAATTTCTCCATATCAAATCCAATACAAACTCCTGTATGCAGTTTACAATAATGTGCCCACATGGGAGCAGAATCATACACCTTAGAGAAGCTACTGAGCCATGTTCTTTTGCGAAAATTCTCTGCGTCAAGTTTTTCTTTCTCTAGTAACCACTCTTTAGGCCATGGGCTATTTTCATCTATATTCTTCTCGTGGTCGATCAAACTTGGATGACAGTCGAATGGGTCATTCAACCGCGTAGCGTTGGTAAATTGGAGGTTAGGATACTTTCGTTCTTCTAACCCTAACATCCATTTTGCTCCGCCTATATCCAAATATTTATAGAGTATTCTTGGCATTTATTTAATGACTTCTTTGTATATAAATCTCGCGCCTAGACTATTGATGATACCTTCGATTTCTTGCATTGAAGCGTCGTATTCTTTGGGTTTTCCAGCAACGAAGACAATAAAATTGCTGCCATATTGCTTTTTCATATAGTACACCACTTGTCCCATAAGGCGCTCTACATTAGAAGCACTTTTGAGTTGCTCGGCTACCTTCAATTCAATCCCTATTTTGCCGTGGAACAAGTCTATATCACATTTCATTCCCCAATGACCTCCAACAGAAAACTCTGTATTCACATGGCTTTGACTATAAATTCCCTTGAGCTGATCAAATAGATTATTCTGCACTCTTTTTTCTTTCGACTCGCCTTGATAAGTAGTTGAGCGAAGAATAGAGGATGGCAATGTTATTTTATCACGCAAAACTATCACCACATCATCTACTGATGCTAACTGTGACTGTACTGGATTTGTCACTTGATTTAATATATTTGATAAAAGTCCCATCTTATTATTTTTTTACGCTCCGCCGATGCCTTGGAAGCGTTCGAAGAAGGCTTTGAGTTTTTCGATGAGGGTTTTCTTCTTTTCCTCGCGGTTGCTGCCGCCAAAGCGGGACATTGGTGGCATGATGCCATCGATATCCGTGCCAGAGGTTTTGAGTGCGCCAATAGCAAAAGCGTTATCAATAAACGCACGCGTCTTCTCCTCGTTGAGGCGTTCGTCATTGACCAATTGCACGAGTTGTTTCTCGCGCTCCGCTTGCACAAAGGCTACCCATTGCAAATAAACATCGTCGTCGCTATCGTTCAGCGTATGAATGAAGTTCTCCACCAACTCTCGTTTGCTACGCAACTCCAGACTGGATGACATCGCCTTGCGGATAGAAGTGAGAATCTCTCTATCTTGGCAATGGCTATCGTGAAATTTCTTCACGAGCAATAGGATATAGTCGATATTCACTTCAATCTGCTTGATAAGCTCCACCTCAAAGACAATATCATCCAAAATGCTCTCTTTGGGCAATGCTTCGCGGTTGAGTTTCCACTCCTCATAGAGGTCGTTGTAGTGACTGGTATAGTCTTGCATATCAAACTCGGATAGTATCTCCAATCCCTCAAACTCATCGAAAGTAGAGAGCAGGTTCTTGCAGCGCAAGACCTCGCCAAAGAGTTTGATAAACTGCTTTTGTTGTTCCTCGCTCACGATAGGCATTTCGCTGAGCGGGAACTGCGTTTGCAATTGCTCCACAATCTCGCTATAGCCCATGTGGTAGCGTCCTTTGCGGTCGGTATAGCCCTGGTAGTACTCCAAGAAACTGCGTAAAATACAGATACCGCCTGCATCTTTATCGCCAAAGAGGGCAATAGCTTCCTCGGTGGCTGCTTGCAGGTTGCGGAAGCATACGATATTGCCATACTGCTTCACAGAATTGAGAATGCGGTTGGTACGTGAGAACGCTTGAATCAATCCGTGCACGCGTAGGTTCTTGTCCACCCAAAGGGTATTGAGCGTGGTAGCATCGAAGCCCGTGAGGAACATATTAACTACCAAAAGGAGATCCAGTTCGCGGTTCTTCATACGCATAGACACATCCTTGTAGTAGTTTTGGAATTTGTCGGCAGAGGTGTCGTAACTCGTACCAAAATATGCGTTGTAATCCGTAATGGCAGCCTCCAAGAACTCGCGGCTCTGTTGGTCGAGTCGGTCGGTGTTCTCGTTGTTCTCGTCGATGAGTCCGTCCTCTATCTCCTCCTCGTTGGCGCCATAACTATAAATAAGGGCTATCTTCAGTCGGCGGTCGGGTGTGAGTGCCTCCATCTGCTTTTGAAACTCCATGTAATACAATTTAGCTGCCTCGATACTGGTCACGCAGAAAATAGAGTTGAAGCCATGCAAAGCCACTTTCTTTTTCACTTCTTCCACCTTGTCGCTTACTACCTCGCTAATGTTCATCACCTTGCTATACGCATAGGACTTGCTACCGCGATAGGTCTTGTGGTCGAAATGGTCAAGGATATATTTCGTGACATTCTTCACACGCTCGGGTGCCAGATAGACTGCTTCGCGGTCGATGTCTTGCACAGGTTTGTCGAGGATGTTCTGCTCTTTGTCGATGGTTTTGATATAATCCACTTTGAAGGGCAGCACATTGCGGTCTCCGATGGCATCCACGATGGTATAGGTATGCAGTTGGTCGCCAAACGCCTGCTGTGTGGTGCGTAACGCACCCGATGTGCCAGCGTTCTGCGCAAAGATAGGTGTACCTGTGAAACCAAAGATATTGTATTTCTTGAAATGCTTGGTGATAAGGGTATGCAACTCGCCAAACTGACTGCGGTGGCACTCGTCGAAGATGAGCACGATACGCTTTTGCAAAGCGGGATGCTGTGGGTTGCGTTTGATAAAGATAGAGAGTTTTTGGATGGTCGTAATGATGATACGCGCATCCTCTTTCTCCATCTGCTTGGTGAGTATGGCGGTAGAGGTATTGCTGTTGGCAGCCCCTTTCTCAAATCGGTCATACTCGCGCATGGTTTGGTAGTCAAGGTCTTTGCGGTCCACCACAAACAGCACTTTGTCGATATAGTCCAATCCTGTTGCCAGTTGTGCGGTCTTGAAGCTGGTGAGGGTCTTGCCCGAACCTGTGGTGTGCCATATATATCCACCGCCTTCTATCTTACCAAAGGTGCGGCGGTTGTGGGAAATCTCTATGCGTTGGAGAATACGCTCGGTAGCCACAATCTGATAAGGTCGCATAACGAGCAGCAGTTTCTCGGTAGTGAAGATGCAATACTTGGTCAAGATATTGAGCAGCGTACCTTTGGTAAAGAAAGTGCGTGTGAAGTCCATCAGGTCGAGGATGGTGTTGTTCTGCGCATCTGCCCAATAGGAAGTAAACTCGAATGAGTTGCTCGTTTTGCTCTTGTTCTTGCGCTGCATCTTGCCAAACTCGCGGACATGGTTGAAGCGAGTGGTGTTGCTATAATACTTGGTGATAGTGCCGTTGCTAATCACAAACAGCTGCACAAACTCGTAGAGTGCGCTACCTGCCCAGAAGGAGTCGCGTTGGTAGCGATTGATTTGGTTAAACGCCTCGCGGATGTTCACGCCACGGCGTTTGAGTTCGACATGCACCAGCGGCAAACCATTGACCAGAATCGTCACATCGTAGCGGGTAGCGTGCGTGCCGCCCTCCTCCTCGTATTGGTTGAGCACTTGGAGGTGGTTCTCGTGGATATGTTTTTTGTTGATTAGGGCGATATTGATAGTATTGCCCGCATTGGTTTTGAACGGAATAATGGGATCGTTCTGTATGCGATTGCTTTTCTCTGCAATGCCTTCGTTGGGGTTGGCTACAATCTCCGCAAAGAAACGCTTCCACTCGTCATCGGCAAACTGATATTTGTTGAGTTGCTCGAGTTGCTTGCGCAAGTTATTGACCATCTCACTCTCTGAGTGGATAGTGATGTACTCGTATGCTTGTTTCTCGAGTTGCTCAATGAACGCGCGTTCGAGGGCAGCCTCGCTCTCGTACTGCTTAGCACGCTTGCCATCGCTCTCGTACTTGGCAACTACCGTGCTATCGGTGTTCTTGCTGATGATTTCGTAGTGGGTCATATGTTTTTTTATGTTTAGTGGACGCCCTACGGGCTACTGTTTAGTGTTTAGAGAAATGCGCTTTGCGCAATTTCTTAGCCTTTAGTCTTTCGCCTAATCGCCTAATTGCCTAAATGTCAGCAGGCGGTCTCGGTAGTGCTCGTATTGCTTTTGGCGGAGGTCGATCTCTGCGGGTAGTCCCTCACGAATATCGTGGCAAAGCTTGTCGAAACGGTCAAGGATTGACACGATACGCTCCTGCTCGGATAATGGTGGGAGGGGGATGGGAAAGTTTATTATCACATCTTTTGAAAGACGCGGAATACTTGCCTTTCTTACTTGGGATAAAATTTTATTTTGGTTGTTTAATAACCAATAATACACATATTTATTGTCAATTTTGTTACCTATTATACGCAAGCAATCATCTGCAGCCCAATAATCTACATTACTAAAACCAATCTCTCCTGCTGCGCCAGCTGAAATAACAAATGTAGTACATGCAGGAGTATTATATTGACCGAAATATCCTAAAGGTTTTAAACTATTTTGATATACAGGTATTTCTCCCGATGTCAATAGGTCTTTTCTAACGACTCTTACACCTCTTGAAATCTCCGCCACCTCTCCGAGTTTTACTCTTTTTACTGTATCGTCGAATGTGAGTAGTTTGTCTCTGTAGTATTCATACTGTTGCAGGCGAGCTGCAAGCTCGGCTGCAAGCTCGGACTTATACAAAGTAAACTTGTCCAGTAAACGGACAATTTCACTTTGTACCGCCAAAGGCGGCAGCGGAATTTGAAGTTCTTGCATTACATTACTCATTAACTTGGGGTTACCCATTCCTCTGTTAACATATTTCGGTGCTGTAATGGATAAAATATAATACAAGTATTTAACACTTATCTGCGGATTTGTTACAATAACTAACCCACAAACATTTGTTATATTAAATTTGCCCTCTCTATAAAAAACAGTTCCTGCATTTGCTCCGTCAGTTGTCCATGTCAAATAAGTACCGTCATACGCATAAGTATCAATATAACCTAAGCAACCATTATTTTCAGTTTGTGAAGAATACACAGGATATTCTCCCGCATGCTCGTTAATGTAATCCTTAGATATTACCACACCCCTCTTTAGTTCCGCTATCTCTTTTAACTTATAGCGTTTCACACCATTGGGGCAGAGGTCTTGTATTAGTTGTTCGAGATGTGTCATGCCAGTCCCTCTATTTCTTTGATAATCTCATCAATCTCCGCACGGAGTTCGTTCTCTTTCTTCACGATCTCTGCCAAACGGGCATTGAGCTCCACGATGTCCACTTGCTCGGTAGTGTCCTCTTTCTCAACATAAGTGCTCACCGACAAAGTATAATTCTGCTCCTCGCCAATCACGGTGTTGCTAACCAATGCCGCTGCATGCTCTACCTGCTTACGCTCGGTATAGAGCTGCATGATATGCTCAATATGATGGTCACGCAGTTTGTTGTTATTGGTCACTTTCTCGCACTCTGCTGATGCATCGAGGAACAAAACATTATTGTCCTTCTTGTTCTTCTTGAGCACCATGATACAGGTGGCGATACTTGTACCAAAGAACAGGTTATCAGGCAGCTGGATGATGCTATCTACATAGTTGTTATCAATGAGGTATTTGCGAATCTTCTGCTCGGCACCACCACGGTACATCACGCCAGGGAAGCAGACGATAGCCGCTGTACCATCGGCAGCGAGCCAATGGAGTGAGTGCATGATAAACGCCAAATCGGCTTTGCTGCTTGGAGCCAACACACCCGCAGGGGAGAAACGAGGGTCGTTGATGAGCGTAGCATCTTTATCGCCCACCCACTTGATGGAATAAGGCGGGTTAGACACGATGGCTTCGAATGGCTCTTCGTCCCAGTGTTGAGGCGAAGTGAGCGTGTCGTCGCATTGGATATCAAACTTATCAAAACCTATATCGTGCAAGAACATATTGATACGGCAGAGGTTGTAGGTAGTGAGATTGATCTCCTGACCATAGAAACCATCACGCACATTCTCTTTGCCGAGGATCTTGGCGAACTTCAACAACAACGAACCCGAGCCGCAGGCAGGGTCATAGACTTTGTTCACTTGTTTTTTGCCCACGAGGGTCAAGCGGCAAAGCAGATCGCTGACTTCTTGAGGTGTGAAGAACTCACCACCCGACTTGCCTGCGCCGCTGGCGTACATGGTCATGAGGAACTCATAAGCATCACCAAAAGCGTCAATGCTGTTGTCTTGGTAGTTACCCAGCTTCATGTTGCCGATACCGTCAAGGAGCTTGCAGAGTTTCTCGTTGCGTTTAGAGAGGGTGGCGCCTAACTTAGGGCTATTGATATCCACATCGGCAAAGAGTCCTGCGAAATCGCCTTCGCTGTCTGCACCCTGTGCACTCTGCTCGATGGCGCGGAAAGCATTCTCAAGGGTGATATTGAGGTTCTCGTCGTTCTTTGCACGACGGCGCACATTGCAGAAAAGTTGGCTTGGGAGGATAAAGAAGCCCTTTTCCTCTATCAATCCCGCACGCGCGAGCTCTGCCTCCGCATCCGAAAGCAACGCATAATCGAAATCGGCTTTGCCCGACTCGTGTTCGCCTTGGTTGATATAGTGAGTGAGGTTCTCGCTGATATAGCGATAGAACATGATGCCCAGCACATACTGTTTAAAGTCCCACCCGTCCACGCTGCCGCGTAGGTCGTCGGCAATGCTCCAGATGGCTTTGTGGAGCTCCTCGCGCTCCTGGTCTTTGATTTTATCGGTCATAGTTGTTGATTTTACTTGTTTGGTTGTGTTTGGCGTTGCGCTTGTTGGGTGGATGGAGATTGTACCAGATGCCATTTCGTGTGTGTCGCCAAAAGGGATAAATAGCATGTTTGATGTTTGCATAATTGTAGTAATTTTGTGGGTTAATACTTGTTTTTTGCTGATTTTTTTGAAATCGGCGGCAAAATTACTACACCAAACTGCTAAAACTTGTCAGTATCTCGAAAAAAGTTTATTTTTTTGTGATTTTTCGTTTTGTTCGTATTTAGCCCGCAAAGATACAAAAATTTTTGCATTTATGCAAATAAATGGCGAAAAAGTCGCCATTTTCTGGTGTAAGGTGTAGGGTGTAGGATAGCGCAAGGGTAGTTTAGTGAAGCTTCGCTACTGTTTAGGGTTTAAAGGCAGGTATTCCCGAATACCATTCGGGACAATGAACAAAGAAAGAGGGGCGCAAAAGTGTGCAAATTTAAAGTTGTACTTTAAGATTGCGCAAATTGGAGAGCATGAAGTGCCTGATTAGAGGTGCGGAATTACTCGCGGGGTAGCCGCGAGGACTGAACCAAATGCGAGAAATTGGCTCGGCGAACTACCGCCGAGCACTAGACAGCCAGCGGAGGCAAGTTCCCCAATACAATTGGGGGCTAATGGACAAAGAAGCAGCAAGGAGCTATTCAGAGGCGTGGATGAGGGAGCCGATGATGAAGCCACGGAAAGTGGTATAGGGATTGGGGTGCGTATTAGGATAGCGGTCGGCTTTCTTGCGGTAGTCGGCGTACTTCTCTTCCCACTCAGCACGGAGTTCGGGGGTATTCATGATGACAGAGGTTTGCTTGACTGCCTCTGCGAAAGAAGAAACAGCCTTCTGACGAGAGGGCGCAAGAGGACCTTTATACGGATGTTTGACTACATAAGCATGCGTGCGACCGTTGCGGGTGCGCATGATAATCTTATCAGTGGAACCGAGTTTGCCCGACATAGAGTCGAAGGGATGAGAGAGAGTGGTACGTGCCATCGTGTTCGGCAATCGAGCCGAACAGACCGCTTGCGTTTTACAAACGCTTTGCTGTTAGAACGCTACGCTGCTAGATCGTTTCACTGTCGGAACGCTCGCATTGCTCGCTGTCAGATAACAGGTCTATATTGCTCGTGTGTCCTCTATGCCAGAGAGGGGATAAGGATTAGTAATTATGGGTGCAAAGGTAGTGAAAGTTTTGCAGATTTGCAAGTTTTGGAGGGTAAAATTTTGATTTTATAGTGAAATGGTGAAAGTAGTTGATAGATACGGTATTCCTAGGGTAAGAATAGGGTAATCTATCGTGTATCTAACGTATATCTATCGTGTATCTATCGTATATGTAACGTAGTTGATAGCGGAAGGGGAGAGGAGTTTAGAGGACGGCACGGAGTGCCTACAGGACGCTCGCAGGCGAGCTATAGGTTAAAGGCGGGGAGTATTTTGAGATGGGAATCTCAAAAGCAAAACAGGTGGCGGGAAATTTGCTCGGCATTATGCCGAGAGCTAAACAGAAAGAGAGGCGGGGGATTAAGGAGTCGGGACACGCGAGACGGGACACCGTCGAGCGCCTGCAGCGCAGGTTAGAGGCGAGGGTACCCGAATAGTATTCGGGATAACAAACAAAGATAAAAGAACAAGCGCAGCTTGTGGACTGCGCTTGTGGAAGATTATTGATTCTTATTAAGCCTACCCCCGACCCCTTCTTGAAAGAAGGGGAGGAGAAGTAAAAGCTAATATCTTATCTCACTTGGGTGAGGGATTTCACATGAGCGTTGAAGGCGTCCTTCTTGAGCAAGTCCTCGAGGGTGAGGTGCATGCGGTAGTTCCAGAAATGCTCTGGGTTAGAAGGCAAATTGATACGCTCAGCGTGTTGGTCAGCCAAACGAATATCACCATCAATAGCAAACCAGTCTTGCAATGGGAGAATCACCCACATTGCTGGGCTATACATGTGCTGATTAACGATGAATTCGGCAATTTCTGGTGACATCTCCTGTGGAGCTTCACCCCACCAGCCCATCTGCTCGTTGTAGAACTTCTGAGTGACTTGGCGGTCCTCCTCCCACCAAGCACGAACAGGGTTCATGTCGTGGGTACCGATGGTACAAACGCTATGATAAGGAGCGTCCGCTGGGTGAGCGAAAGCTACGGTTGGATCCTTAGGCATGCGTTGGATCTCAAGCGAGAGGATCTGCAATTGGTTCATGACATCAGGCACACAGGTAGGCACCATACCGAGGTCCTCGCCGCAGCAGAGCATGTCGGTAGAAGCAATGAGTGTAGGCAACTTCTTGAGTGCAGACTCGCGCCAGAAAGAAGTGTGGCGATGGTAGAAGTAGTCGTTGTGGATGTCAGCCAAGAGTTGGCGTTGGTCGGCATAAAGCTCTTGGTAGTTGTGTGACTGGTAGAGCGCGATGCGTGGGTGGAGCATCGATGGGTTCTTCTGGTCGCGCACGAAGAGCACCTCGCAATGCAGATACAAGAGTCCGTTGAGGACATTGTCGATATTGCAGCTGTTCTCGTGAGCCGCACGGTTCTCAGGGTTGAGGAAGAACTGTTGCACCTTGCGTTGGGTGTCGAGATGCTCAGGGAAGAAGTAGATATATCCGTCGTTGGTAAGGAGGAAATTGTTCTTCACATACTCGGTATCATAGCCGAAGGTGTCGCCCAAGAAATTAGCACGGATATATGGCTTGGTGAGGCGATCCTCGTCGAGTTTCACGCCCATGATCCAGAGGTCTTGGAGCGAATATGGCATGGCAGGAGAGAAGTGACCCCAGAGTCCACAAACATCGGATTTGCGCATTTGCCAGATACGGAAGAAGCCAAGGATATGGTCTACGCGATATGCATCGAAATAGTCCGCCATCTTGGTGAAACGGAACTTCCACCATTGGTAGTCGTCTTGAGCCATGACATCCCAGTTGTAGGTTGGGAAGCCCCAGTTCTGACCGCGTGCATCGAAGTCATCGGGTGGCGCACCTGCTGAAGCAGAGAGGTTAAAGAGGTGTGGGTCGGTGGAAGCGTCCACAGAGTCAGGAGAGATACCGATAGGAATATCGCCCTTGAATGCCACGCCTACAGAGTGTGCGTAGTCCACTGCCTCGCGGAGCTGTTTGTCCGCATGGAACTGGAGGTAGCAGTAGAAGTCCTTAGGTTGTTTGTCGCGCTTAGAGAGGAACTCTGCGTAAGGCAAGAGCCAGCCCTCGTTGGCAGCGAGGAAAGTCTTATATTCGTCAGAAGCGAAGAGAGTAGCTTTGTCGGCCTTGTAGAGGGACTTGAAGTACTTCATCTTCTCGTCGTACACGCATTGGTAGTCCGCGACCGTCTTGGCGTTGAACTCCTCCTGTGTCTTGCGATACTTCTTGAGTTGGGTAGGAGTGAGGGTGCCCATCTTCTCGATGTTGAGGTAGATTGGGTGGAGCGCAAAGACGCTAACTGCGTTGTAAGGATATGAGTCGAGGTTGTTGTGACGGAGGGTAGTGTCGTTGATTGGGAGGGTTTGGATCATCTTTTGACCTGTGAGTACAGCCCAATCAGCGAGGAGTTTGAGGTCTTGGAACTCACCAATACCAAAGCCATTCTCTGAACGGAGAGAGAAGACAGGCACAGCTACGCCAGCGCCTTTCCAGTTGGCTTGTGTATAGCGGAAAGGTGAGTCGGAGATGACATAGTGCTTAGCGCGTTGTACATCCCAAATCTTGCGGTTCTCGCCCCACTCCATGTCCACGATGTCGCCAGATTTCAAATCGTAGATCACATACTTGTACTCCACTACAGAGCCGAGTTTGGCGTGGAAAGTGACGGTCCATTCGGGGTTGTAGTTGTGGCTATTGGCGATAGGCAATTGGCTATTGGTCATAGGGAGTTTTTGGGTGCGGTCCCATTCGCCGAGGGCAGGGATATTACCCATGATAGCCACACCCTGATGACGCTCAAGGCGAGGTACAGAGACCTTGAGTGTGATGTTGCCAGTAGCTTTCTTAGTGGCTACTTGCTTGCGGTGTGCGAAGAGCACTTGGCTGAAGACCTTAGATGCGAAGAGCGATTGTGATTTGTCTTGCCATAGGTCACGCAACACAACATTGCCAGGTTGGCACTCGAGGCAGTGTGGTTGCGCCTCGCGACGGAGGATATTGCCTTGCTCGTCGAGAACAACATAGCAGTAAGAGATGAACTTGTGAATGTCACTCAAAGTGACTTGTGCAGACCATTCAGCAGAACCATGGCAGTCCATAGGGAGAGTCACAGGAGATGCAGTAGCAATGTCTGCATCCGCAGCGTAGAGAACAGCAAGCTGTTGTCCCCATTGCGCTTGGTAGTTGAGTAAGAATGAAAGTGTCATATGTTAGTATTGTTTAATATTGTTCGGTATTGTGTAGTGTGGTGTTGTATGGTTATTTGGTTTTGCCGTTGCGGTAGAGGATGGAACCTATGAGCATGGGCAGGACGGTGTTGATGAGCCAGATGAGTGCGACGGCAAGGGCAATGCCGGCTGTGTTCGAGCTGAAGACACCGAAAATAATGAGCGACCAGGTGCCACGGATGGCGATGTTAGCCGCAGGTATGGATGGGAAGACTGCCACCACCATATAGTAGAATGGGATGGCGATCATGTATTGCACGAGGGTCATGTCCACGCCGCAGAAGTGTAGCGTTAGGGCGAGTTGGATTGCCCAGATAATATAGCGGAGCATGGACCATGCGATGGTCTTCATGAAGAGCGGATAGGACATATGCGAGAGCGCAAGGGAGAGCTGGCGCATCTGGGTGTTGTGCCACTCGTGGCGAGAGAGATAGCGCACGAGGTGAGGCAAGAAGCTGAGCAGAAGCACCAAGACGATGAACGCTACAGCGAAATACTGCATGGGTATAGCAGGATGGTAGCTAACAAAGAGCCATGTGGCAGGAACACCGAAGATGAGTTCGACAACGAGTAATGCTACTGTGCCAACGAAGCCGAGGCCGACAGCTGCGGAGAAGTTGCTCTTGTCTTTGAGGAGCATAGCACGAGCAGGATAATCGCCTGCGTGATAGGGAGTTATGAAAGCGCCGACATAGCCGTAATAGACTTGGCGTTGGGCGCCCCAGATGGTCATGGGTTCGGTTTTGCGAAGCAGCAAACGCCATTTTCCCGCTTCTGCCACGACATTGAGAGGCATGAGCAGAAGGGTGGCGATGAGGGTGAGCCACAGACCGATATTACTGGTGCGGAAGGCGCTGAGAAAAGAGGAATAATCGTCGAAAATGATGAGACGATATGCCAAATAACCATACGCCGCAAGGATAAGCAGCGTATTGAAAATACGGAGGTATGGTCTGTTGGGTTTCATTTTCGGGTGCAAAGATAGTAAAAATTTGTGTAAACACAAAATTTTTGATAATATTTCTATATTTACCCTAACTTAAAGAGGTAACGTTTCTGCGGTTTAAAAGTGAGAGTTTCCATATTGAGCATCTCGGATGCATCGGCAATGTCTCTCACAGATCCATCTTTGTACAGGATATCGATGGCTTCGCCCTTCTCGCTATAAGTATTGGAGGTTGAAATATGCTCAACAAAGAAGTAAGTTGCCTCCTCTTGATTCACTCCAAAACGCAAAGCATATTGTTGGCAAAGAGCGTTGTATTCGGCAGTGGTGAGAGGCGCCTCGATGAGTTTACCTTTGAAAAGTTGGCGATTAGTGAACGATTCACACAGAATACTCAAGACCTTATCCTTGCTTTTACTCCACACTTTGATAGCAGAAAGTAAGTCAGAATCATCTAGCTGCGCGTAATGAAAAAGTAGTCTTGAATTATCCTCTGCCAGTCCATTTAAGAAGTAGCCTAATGCCGGTGAATAAAAAAGTTCTACTCCATTGGCAACCAATTGCTTAGCTCGGGTAAGGATTTTGATAAGTAGTTGCTCCGCAGCAACACTAGTATGATGGAGATACACCTGCCAATACATCAAACGACGAGCTACGAGAAACTTCTCCACCGAGTAGATACCTTTGGCTTCTACAACGAGGCGACCATCCTTGACATTCATCATTTTGAGAATGCGCGCGCTCGCGACACTACCTTCGGTTACGCCACAAAAGAAAGAGTCACGGCAGAGGTAATCAAGGCGATCCACATCCAATTGCGAGGAAATGAGTTGATGGAGGAAATGCTTGTGGTATTCATCTTTAAAAATACGAATAGCCATATCCATGACCGCAGACACTTCACCTCGCTCTTTAGGTGACGCCACTTGACTAGCAGCAAACCAATCCCGAATCTCATGCATCATCATGAGGCTAATATCCTCGTGACTGGTGCCAGGTGGGAGCATGCCCGCTTCCTCGAAGACATGGGAGAAAGGTCCGTGTCCTACATCATGAAGCAATATAGCGGCCATAGCTGCAGTTGCCTCATTATCAGATATTTCTACGCCTTTCTCACGCAACGAAGTAATCGCTTCGTGCATAAGATGCATAGCACCCAAGGAGTGAAGAAAACGACTATGCATAGCACCCGGATAGACAAAGAAACTTAAGCCCAATTGGCGGATGCGATTAAGTCGCTGCATGTAAGGATGTTGCAGAATTTGGAATAGTACACCATCAGGTATACTGAGAAAACCGAACACGGGATCGTTGATAATTTTTCGCGTCTTTGACATAGTGTAATCCAATATATTGACCTAAAAGCATGCAAAGGTACGTTTTTTTTTGTAAATATGCAAATTTTAGGCTATCTTTGCATAATTTTTGAAAAAAGTGAAAAAATATTGTAGTAAATTATATAGGTGCTGCGTCTAACAGGTAAATGTTAGTAAAAAGTTCGCGGCAAGGTATGTTGATTCTATGGGCAAGGCTGCTGAATCACCTATAAATAACCTATGAATCACCTAAGAATCACCTAAGATTTATAGGGAAAAGGTAGCATAAAAACAAACGAGAGATATGAAACAAACCGAAAAAGAATTTGCGGCCCTGGTCAAGGAGCAGAAGAGCACGATATATAGTATCTGCTATATGTTCTCCAAAGACAAGGATGAGATAGATGATCTCTTTCAAGAGACATTAATTCATCTATGGCAGGGCTTTGAGAAATTTCGCAACGAGAGTAAGATTGAGACATGGGTGTATCGCGTAACGATGAACACATGTATCTCGATGGACAGAAAAGAGAAACGCCGCGGCGAGCGTATCACGTTGGCGGTGGATATTGACTTGTTCGATGAAAACGACAAAGACATGGAGCAAGTGCAGATGCTGTACAAGCGAATTCAGAAGCTGGGGCTGTTCGATAGAGCGATAATCATGCTTTGGTTGGAGAACCTAAGTTACGATGAAATCGGGGAAATTGTGGGAATTAGCGCCAAAAATGTGTCGGTACGGTTGGTGCGTATTCGTGAACAATTGAAGAAACAATAACCATTAACCTTTAACGAATAAATATTTATGGATGAATTGCAAGAAATGCGCGAGCAGATGGCTGCGCTGAAAGAGAAATTGAATAAGCAGGAGATTGTGAATGCAAAAAATCTGCGACTTATAAAGTGGTTGGTTTGGAAAGTTAGAATTCCTGCGTGGTTCATAATAGTATTGTTTGGAGGTATGCTTATTGCCTTAGTGTACTTAACATTTAGCATGGAGGCAAGCAAAGAAGAAATCCTATCGACTATATATTTGATAGTGGTAGTTGCTGGAGTTGCTGCCAACACGGCAATACCTGCATTTTTGCTTAAAATGAAAGACGTTCGTTCGGGAAACATGTTAAAGGTCGCAGAACAATTCAAAAAGGTCAAAAATTATGTGTTAAACGTGATGTTTAAGGTCATAGGAACTTTAGCTGCATTGCTAATCCTCTATTTAGTTCTCTTTTATATGGATAAAGAACCTCTTCTCGCCAAAATAGGAATAATATCAATGCTTATCACCATGGTTCCGCTATATTGGTTGCCTTCTTGGCAGTCTTATCAAAAAATGATAGTTAAGAATTGGCTTCCTAAAGAATGGGAGGAATACATTCGCCAAGCAGAAGAAATCTCCGAATTAGACGAGGAAAAAGAGGATACAGAAAAGTGAAAACTGATCCCCAAATAGCCGAAAATGATAGAAAAAACGCAATTCTCTTGCAGTAGTGCGTTTTTTTTTGTACTTTTGCACCCAAATTTGCAAAAACGAACTTTTATGTATTACACTTATAGTGTACCATAGCGAAAAAAGAAATGCCGGAATCGGATTTTATCATTGAGGTGAATCATGTGTCCAAACAGTTTGAGGACGGTAAATTTGCCTTGGACGATGTGAGCCTTCAAATCAAGAAAGGCGAGTTCGTAACTATCTTGGGTCCATCGGGTTGCGGAAAGACTACCTTGCTGCGTTGTATAGCAGGTTTT
>JAZOVR010000023.1:0-5391 GCA_045658785.1 Paludibacteraceae bacterium
TATCCAACACAAGGATTTCACTTTCTTGCTGGCGTAAAATATGCATTTTAATGAAAAAATAAAGAGTAAAACATACTAATATATATCAAACATAATGAAAAAAACTATCTTCCTTACTGGTGCCACAGGTACTATGGGTTATGCAGGTATGCAGGAGATTCTCCGCTATCCAGAGAAATATCACTTACGCATCTTGGCGCGTCCAAGCGCTAAAAATAAAGAGAAACTTGCGCCTCTGGCTGACAAAGTAGAAGTCATTTGGGGCGACCTCACCAACTACGACGATATTCTCCGTGGTGTTACAGGAGCTGATATAGTACTCCATGTGGGCGGTATGGTATCTCCACAAGCAGATTATCGTCCTAAGGCAACTCTTCGCACCAATATCTCCGCTGCTACCTATATTCGCGATGCTGTCCTCGCTCAACCAGAAGACAAACAACCTAAAGTGGTGTATATCGGTAGTGTAGCTCAGATGGGTGACCGCCGCGAGCCTCTCCACTGGGGACGCGCTGGCGACCCAATCTGCGTATCGGCATACGATCACTATGGTTTGACCAAAGCGCAGGCAGAGCGCATCATTACCAATTCGCCTATCAAGCAATGGGTAGCACTCCGCCAATCGGGTATTCTCTATCCTGCTATCTTGAAGAACTACGACCCTATCATGTTCCATGTGCCTATTCGCGGTGTCTTAGAGTGGGCAACGGTAGAAGATAGTGGACGCCTCTTGGAGCGTGTCTGCCGCGACGAGGTGCCAGAGGAGTTCTGGAAGAACTACTACAATATTGGTTCTGGTCAAGAGTATCGCATCAGTAACTACGAGTTTGAGTGCCTGTTGTTGGATGCTATTGGTTGCCCACGCCCAGAGAAAATCTTCAATGCCAACTGGTTCACCACCCGCAATTTCCATGGTATGTGGTATATCGATGGCGACCGCTTGGAGAACTACTTACACTTCCGCGAGAACATGCCTGTAAAAGATTATTTCAAGAAGATGGCAAAAGATTCTTCTGTGCCTGCAGGTATTCGTTTTGCGGCTAAGACCAAGATTGCGAAGCTTTTCCCACGTTGCGTGAAACTCGCCATGTATGCGATGGCAATGTCTAAGGAGCATGGTACTCAATGGTGGATCAAGCACAACCAAACCCAACGCATCAGCGCCTACTACGGCACACTAGAGGCATACAAAGCTATTCCAGACTGGAAGCATACTGACCTCTCCCACAATAGCGAAGAGTATGTATTGCTTGACCACGGCTATGACGAGCAAAAGCCCAAAGCACTTTTCACCATCGAGGATATGCAAAAAGCCGCAGCTTTCCGTGGCGGTAAGTGCCTATCAACCGAGATGATACAAGGTGATTGGGACACTCCATTAGAGTGGCAATGTGCTGAAGGTCATACATTTACCGCTACTCCACGCCTCGTATTGCTAGGTGGTCACTGGTGTGAAGAGTGTATGCCTTATCCATACAAAGATGAACCTAATGCCCGCCCATGGCAATGGGATAAAATAGCACGCAATAACCCATTCTTTGCCCAATTATGGTCACCATTGCACGATGCCAATGAGGATAATGTATATGGTCCGGAAGTATTCGATGGTTGGGAAAAATAATTTATATTGAGTATTAAATTAAACAGCAGCAAATTCAGAATTTTGCTGCTGTTTTTTTAAATAAAAAATTAGAAATTTATTTCTTAAAAGAAAAATACTTTTGCCCAAAGAAACTGATTATGACCGTGATGATGGTGATGATCATTTTGGATGGAGTAGGGTAGATACCGCAAACTTCCACCAATAACTTTAATCCAAAATAGTTAACCAGCAGATTTACTATTACAATCAGTATATATCGCCACAGTTGCTTATATCCACGAAGTGAAGATTGGGTGAAAGTCACATATTTATTCAACCAAAAACCTGTTAGCAGCGTGATTGGAAACACAATCAGCAATGACATGATGTGAGGTGTAAGGCAGAGTTCAGAGTTAAAAGGCAAAGTTATATACACCAACTCATGACCTACGACAAAGTTATACATCAAAAAGTACAACACCCAGTCTAACACCATATTACCACCACCACAAGCAGCATAACGAAATAACTGCTGAGGGATGTATTTATGAAATGGTCGATAGAAAAAATCGACTATTTTGGTGATTATTTGAGCGAATGTTTGCATTTTTGAAAAAAAAATTGTACTTTTGCAGCCGAAAATCAACTAATCGGCGTGCAAAGGTACTCAAAAATTTGCGACTATGCAAATTTTGCCGAATATTATTAACCAAAAAGAACCATTTATGGACGACTATCATCAGCAAAATGCAACAAGTAAGAGCCAAGAAATTTTTGGGTCAGCATTTCTTGAAGGACCTGAGTGTCGCCCAACGAATTGCTGAAACCATCACAGCAGGCCGCGTCTTAGAGATCGGTCCTGGTATGGGTGTGCTCACGCAGTATCTCCTCAAAAATCCTAATCTCCAGACTACCGCTATCGAAATCGATAGGGAGAGTGTGGCGTACCTCAAGGAGTGGTACCCCGAGTTGCACCTCATTGAGGGCGACTTCCTTAAACTCGACCTCAATATCATCTACCCCGACGGAGAGTTCTGCGTGATAGGTAATTATGCGTATAATATCAGTAGTCAAATTTTCTTCAAAGTGCTTGATAATAAGGATCGTATCCCTATCTGTTCGGGTATGATTCAGAAAGAAGTAGCCGAGCGTATTGCCTCCAAGCCAGGCAAAAAAGCATACGGCATTCTCAGCGTGCTGCTGCAAGCATACTACGATATAGAATATTTATTCACCGTGGACGAGCATGTGTTCAACCCTCCTCCGAAAGTCAAATCGGCGGTTATTCGCATGACTCGCAACAACCGCCAAGGATTGGGCTGCGACGAGGCACTGTTTAAGAATATAGTCAAGACTGCCTTCAACCAGCGCCGAAAGCAGATGCGCAATTCGTTGATGGGACTCGTAGGCAAGGAAAATCCTATCCTCAACGACCCTATCTTCACGAAGCGCCCCGAGCAACTGAGTGTCGATGAATTCATCACCCTCACCCAACTAATTCAAAATTCTAACTAATAATTAAAAACCTCTGACGGCATAGAGGGCCTCCTACTCAAAGCGGCAGAGCCGCTAAAAATACCGAGAGCCGCGTGGGCTCGAGGTAAGAGTGGAGGCATCGAGCGCCAAATGACGCAAAGCGTCAGTCAATGCGCGAGATTGCCGAACACGAATGGCTGAACTCAAGATATTCTATAGAGACACAGAAAAGCAAGACAAAATAAAAGTTGGCCGCAGCGTCAATATCCTCAGCAGTCTTGACAAGAAAGATATCATCTGGATCGACCTGCTCGATGTAAGCGACAAGACAGAGGGCGTACTCGAGGACTTCCTCAAAATCGACATTCAGGATGACGAAGAGATGGAAGAGATTGAGATGTCATCTCGTTATATCCAAACCGACGATTCCATCGTAGCGAACTCCAACTTTCTTTGCGATAATTTTGAGACAGAACCTGTCAACTTTATCCTCAAAAACAGCATTCTCGTCACCACTCGCGATGTTGAACTCGCAAGTTTCAACGAGACTGTCAAGAAGATGCTCATGAACACCCGCAACTTCCCAACGGGCTATCATGTGCTGGTATCACTCATGGAGACTCGTGTAGAAAAAGATGCGGATATGATTGAGGATACTACCGATCTTATCACCAAACTTTCTGGTGAAATCAACGCCACCGACCAAGTGGACGAAGAGGTACTGATTCAAATCAAGGATCTTCAGGAAAAAGTCACCATTATCCGTCAGAACATCATGGATAAACAACGCGTGATTAGCAACTTCCTCAAGTGCGATTTCTTCCCAACAGAGCTCCAACCTCGCCTCACGATGATTATCAAGGATATCAATTCGCTGTTCGAATACACTCGTTTCGGTTTCGACCGTCTTGACTACCTCCAGGATACCTTCCTCGGTCTTGTTAATATCGAGCAGAACAAGATTATCAAGATCTTCACTGTGGTGAATGTGGTATTCCTTCCACCTACTTTGATCGCCAGCATGTATGGTATGAACTTCGACTTTATGCCTGAGTTAGCATGGAAAATGGGCTATCCGTTTGCTATTGGCTTGATGGTTGTTTTTACAGTGGCTATCTTGCTCATTTTCAAACTGAAAAAGTGGTTATAAACAAGTTATCAACAATTGATAATTTTATTTGTTGATGAATTTTGATAACCCAAACTTATCAATTTTATCAACAATCCATTTCCGCCTTTTCATAGACATAACCCACTCTAATTGAACAAAATATAGAAGTTTTCCACATTATCCACAACCAATAATAATAAAGGAAACTTTAATTAATTCTATTTTATTATTTAAGGTGTAGTTTGCCCCTTTGTTTTGTATGATACCTGTCAATCCACAAGATACTCCTCGCGCAGCTCAATTCGAGATTTGGAAGAATGCTCCAAATCCTATGCTTGTTTTTGTCAAGCGCTTGGATGTCACCAATCTTGTGCGGATTAGTCGTAGAAAGCATTTGAAATTCAACATGCTGCTCGATTATTGTATTGGCAAAGCCGCAATTCATCAAAAAGAGTTCTATCTCTTACCTGTAGGCGATCAACTCATGCAGTTCGACAAGATTGCTATCAATACCATGGTCAAGAATCATACAGGCGATGTCAGTTCGTGCGATATTGCTTTTGATGGCGACTTCAACACCTACTGCAATGATTATATAAAATATACCGCTCAGGTCGCCCAAACCTGCATTGATCGTGATTTATCTGAGGAATGTATGGTGATTGGCACCTCGGCTATTGTGGATACGGAATTGGAATTTGCGGGTGGCATGTATAGTGGCATATATAATAATCCTTATATTATATGGTGCAAGTATCGCCGCAGTTGGTTCAAGACTACATTGATGTTATCTTTCCAGTTCCACCATGCCCAGATGGATGGCGCCCACGCTGCCCACTTCCTCAATACCCTGCAAGAGGAAATTGATAAACTTAAATGTTAATACATATAATTTTTAAGGGACTTATATATCAGTTGACACATTGTGTTGTTCCCGCCACATTTACTTAAGATTAAGCGAATGTCATTAGGGTCTCCGAAAATTTTTAAATTTTAGGGAGAAGAGAAATGGCGGCAATCCAAACTCGCGTGCGAGTTTCATCTTGCAAGCCTATTTCGACGAAGGAGACGGTTGCAATTAATTACGGAGTACCTCGTAAAAGCGTGGCTCAAGTGTGGCAAAAAGATTTATTTAGATTTCTGCCCATTAGGGCAAGGAGATATTAAGTGTCAACTTGTATATACTTCCTTAATTGACATTTTTATAAGTCCAAGTACTACC
>JAZOVR010000024.1:0-10237 GCA_045658785.1 Paludibacteraceae bacterium
TCGTTTAGGACTGTCCGTTGTAATCCGCGAGGAAATGTATGGCAAAGAGTGGACACCTATCATACCTGCATTCTTTATTGACGGCGTACTATCGGAGAAGGGCAATCTAGTAGCCAAGGCCTCTGTATCACGCAATTTCCGCTATCCTACGCTCAACGACCTATACTTTTTGCCCGGTGGAAACCCCGATTTGAGACACGAGAGTGGTTGGACATACGACGCAGGACTGTCTTTTGCAGTTGGCAAAGAGGGAGTCTATTCGCTGAACGGTTCTGCCACTTGGTTTGACTCCTACATCAAGGATTGGATCATCTGGTTGCCCACTACGAAGGGATTTTTCTCGCCCGAAAACATCAAGGATGTGCATGCCTATGGCATCGAACTCAAAGCCAATCTGGATGTGGCATTAGGCAAGACATGGCAGTTAGGAGTCAACGGCACTTTCTCATGGACACCCTCCATCAATATGGGGGAACCACGCACACCAGCCGACCAGTCGGTAGGAAAACAGTTGCCTTATGTGCCCGAACTATCCTCATCGGTTACAGGGCGCCTCTCTTGGCGCAGATGGTCATTCTTGTATAAATGGTGCTATTACTCAGAGCGTTACACCATGTCTTCCAACGATATTTCTTTGACAGGAAAACTGCCTCAGTACTTTATGAGCAATATCTCGCTGGAAAAGGTATTTGCGTTTGACTGGGCAGACTTATCCGCCAAAGCAGCTATCAACAACCTGTTTAACGAGGAATATCTATCCGTTCTATCCCGTCCTATGCCAGGTATCAACTTTGAAATCTTCCTCGGCATTACGCCCAAATGGAGAAAATAAGACAAATAAACCCAATATATTAACCCTTTAAAACAACAAACAACATGAAGAAATCTATTTTTCTTGCGGCTTTATGCCTAATGAATGTAGTCCTCATGGCGCAGGACTACGAATTGCGCGTCTTAACTTTTGAAGACGAAGATGCTCAGTTTAGTGAGTACACACTTGATTATGCAGATGATTGGGCAGGTCGAACCATCACCACATGGTCAGACCTTATCGATGACCCACAGTATGGCGGCCCATTGACCTATGCGGACTATATGAGTGCCGAATACCATTGGTATGATGAGGGCAACACCGAGTTGGCGCATACCTTCCCCGACAACTATGCGTATTGCTTCTGGGGTGGCGGTCATGCTATCTCCAACTACTGGGGTGCAGGATGGAGCGATGAGGATCGCGACCAACACATCGCCAAGTATTATGGAGAAGATTATGTAGCAGAAAATGCAGGTAACGATGCCATGCTGGGCTGGTTTAACCTTCAGATGATGGTGCCTGTTCAACCCCATTCTGGTGATAATTTCGCTGTACACTACGGTTATAAGGACTTCTTTACTTATATAGAAAATCTGCCAGAACTACGCTTTGAAGATGGAGAGATGCATGTGATTGACCATATGTATGTCACCAATACCAATTATACATTGAACCAATTGTACAATGGTGTGAAGAGCGAAGCTGGTAATAGCTTTGGCGGTAATTGGGAGGGACTAACCGAAGATGCTTGGCTGAAGATTGTAGCGTACGGCTTTGATGATGTAGATGCCGATGCCTATGCCGAACCTATTGACTCTGTAGAATTCTATTTGGTACAAGGTGAAAATGTAGTCACTGACTGGCAAAAGTGGGATTTATCCGCATTGGGTGAAGTAGCTAAAGTGCGTTTCAATTTCCTCTATTCCGACGAGATGGGTGGCAAATATGGATTTACTATCCCTGGCTATTTTGCCTACGATGATGTGGCCGTCCGTTTCCCTAAAACCACAGTAGAGCCTATCGTAGTAGAATACACCGAAACGGCGTGTGATTCGTACACATGGAATGGCAATACCTATACGGAAAGTGGCGATTATACAGTCACCTTGCAAACCGAGCAAGGTCGTGATAGCATAGAGATCTTGCACCTGACTATTAACCAATCAGTAACTACACAGGAAAACATTGTTACATGCGATTCATACGAGTGGAACGGAGTTGTTTATACCGAAAGTGGCGACTATGTATTCAATACTACTACCATATCTGGTTGCGATAGCGTAGTAACTCTTCACCTGACTATTCTTCTAGAGGCTTTGGTTGAAAATGAAGAACTTGTTCTTTGTCCTTCAGAACTGCCATACGAGTGGTACGGACAATCACTGACAAAGGCTGGGTCATATACCGCTACCGAACAATATACGGGTATGGAATGCGATAGCGTTATACATGAGTTGACATTGAATGTATATATACAAACACTGCCTGCTTCGGTAACATTGCCTATCGTTCGCGCAGGAGAAGCTATCAACGTAGAAACTCCTACTGCGGAAATTAATGCACATATTGCAGCAGATAGTTGGTATGCTCCAAATGCAGTGGTTGCATGGTATATTCAAAGCAACGACACCTGGAGTGAATTAACCGAAGAACCCGTTAAAGCAGGTATATCTAATATTGTACTCAAGTATGCAGTAAATAGCGATTGCGGTAGTATAGAATCAGAGGTGATGAATATCTCTGTTACAACCACAGCTATTGAGAATACCCAAGGCCATGCCACTCAAATCTACAAGATTATTCACAATGGTCAATTGCTGATTATCCGCGACGGCAAAATATACAACACTATGGGACAATCACTCAATAATTTCTAATACCAATCTCCGAGTATTATTCTATTATCATTTCGCTACCCTTGCGCTACCTTTGCGCTAGGGTAGCGTTTTTTCTCATCACCTCATTGCCTCATCACCTCTAAAACTCTTTTTACTCAAAATTTGCATTTTCGCAAATTTTGTTGTACCTTCGAACATCTGCCTGTTGGAAAGCATTCTTACCTCGCTATGCTCGAACGAAATCTTCCGACATTCCCTCGTAGCTACGTTCGCACTATGCAGCCCATACTATCGCTACGCTCGCACTTTTTGTAGAAAAATACGGTTGACACCTTATCATACCCCCCACCAACACCCATCTGTAAGCAAGCTTCCCATGAGCGTTGATGGAGCTATGAGATAGAAAAATCTATCTATTTCTACAAAAGTGCTCGCTTCGCTTGCGTATGTGCATTTTTTGTTGTACCTTTGCGCATGTTTATATCCTTCCTCATATTTTGCACCATCGTGCTACTGCTCTGCCCTACTCTAGTATGGCTGCTCTGCTGGATAATAGCACGCCTATGCCATCACAGCATGCCCTTTGCACCTTTTGGCTACACAGGACTAGCCCTTGTGCTAATATTCTGTGGCACAATGCTTTATGGCTATTGGTTTGGGCGAAAGCAGTTGCGTGTAACCGAAACCACATACACTTCGCCCCAAGTACCCTCTGCCTTCGACGGCTACAAGATAGTACATATCAGCGACTTACACCTATCCTCTTTTGCTGATTCACATGCTTTCTTACAGCGCATAATCGACACTATCAACGCCCAACAACCCGACCTCATCTGCTTCACAGGTGACTTCGTCGGCTTTGGCGTAGAGGAAGCAATTCCGTTTACCAACACGCTCCGCCAACTTCAGGCCAAAGATGGTATCATGAGCGTACTTGGCAACCATGATTTTGCACTTTACCACCATGGCCTGACGGATGCAGAGAAGGAGGAAAAAGTCAATCAACTAACCGCCTATCAACGCGACACATTGGGTTGGCAACTGCTTCGTAATCAGTCCTATACCATTCAGCGAGACAGCGCATATCTGCAAATCATTGGTGTGGACAACACCTCCTGTAAGGGACAAGGATTTCAGACCATCTCCCGAGGAGATTTGTCAGCGGCAATGACCTTGCCTAATAACCTCATCACCTCATCGCCTCATAGCCTTATCGCCCCATCGCCTCTCAAAATCCTCCTCTCCCACGACCCATCGCATTGGCGAGGAGAAGTTGTACCAACGACAGATATTCCACTCACCCTCAGCGGACACACGCATGCTGGGCAAGTGCGCCTCTTCGGTTATCCCATGTCATCCTTGATGTTCACCGAATCCGAAGGTTGGTACCACATGAATAACCAATTTCTCCATATCAATACTGGCCTAGGTTGCACCCTGCCTGTCCGCCTAGGTGTCCCTGCAGAAATAACCGTCATCACATTGCAAAAACAATAATGACCATCCGCCCTACCACATATGCCGACATTGATGCCCTTTTGGCTATCTTCGCTCATGCTCGTGCGCAGATGGCTGCTGACGGCAATCCAACCCAATGGGGCGACGGTTACCCCTCTCGCGAGCAACTCATGAGCGACATCCAGCGCGGCGTGAGTTATATCGTTGAGCATAAAGGTCAGCCCTGTGCCACCTTTGTTTTTATCATTGGTAAGGACCCTACTTATGCGTATATTGAAAACGGACAATGGTTAGACGATACGCTGCCCTATGGCACTATTCATCGCATTGCCTCCAATGGGCAGCAGCGAGGCATCTTTCCTTTCGTACTCAACTGGTGTACAGCTCAATGCCCCAACATCCGCATTGACACCCACCAAGACAATGCACGCATGATACACCTTATCGAGCAAGCCCAATTTACCCGCTGTGGTATCATCTACACCCGCGATAACTCCCCACGAATTGCGTATCAGAGGCGATAAGGGATAAAACACCCCTATAGTTCACTCTCTTTCATGCGTTCTGCATTTTCTGCCACTTGCAGCGCATCAATCACACCTTGAATCTCGCCGTCCATAAAGGCGGTAAGGTTATAGATAGTATAGCCTATGCGGTGATCGGTGATACGCCCTTGCGGATAGTTGTAAGTACGAATCTTTGCCGAACGGTCACCCGTGCTAACCATCGTCTTACGGCGCGCAGCTATATCGTCGATGTATTTTTGATGTTCTTTATCGTATATCTGTGTTCGCAAGCGCGCGAGCGCGCGTTCCTTGTTCTTCGGCTGATCACGAGTCTCAGTACATTCAATCAATATCTCTTGCACCTCACCCGTGTTAGGATTCTTCCAGTTGTAACGCAAACGCACACCCGACTCCACCTTGTTCACGTTCTGACCACCAGCACCACCGCTACGGAAGGTCTCCCATTTGATCTCGCCTTCGTTGATATGCACTTCAAACTCGTCTGCCTCTGGTAAGACAGCCACCGTTGCAGCCGATGTATGCACACGACCTTGCGTCTCGGTCACAGGCACGCGCTGTACGCGGTGTACACCCGATTCATACTTCAAGGTACCATATACATTTTCGCCCGATACATTGAAGATAATCTCCTTGTATCCACCCACAGCACCTTCGGAAAAGCTGCTGACGGTCATCTTCATGCCGTGAGTCTCAAAATACTTACTGTACATACGAAATAAATCGCCTGCAAAAATTGATGCCTCATCACCACCCGTTCCTGCACGTATCTCCATTACAACGTTTTTACCATCCTCTGGATCTTGAGGCAGCAACATTAGTTTCACCTCCTCTTCTAAGGCAGGTATCTGTGGCTCCAACTCATCAATCATTTCGCGTGCCATCTCGCGCAAATCAGCATCTGACTCATTGTGAAACAAGAACTTAGCTTCCTCCAAATCAGTCACGGCTTTCTTGTATCTCTCTGCGGAAGCCAACACGCGCTCCAAATCGCGATACTCGCGGTTCAATCGCACATAACGTGCTTGATCTGCAATCACCGAAGGGTCAGTAATCAGCAAACTTACCTCGTGAAACTTAGCCTCCAGTCCATCTATTCGTTCTAATATGTCCATATATATAAAGTTATAGTCTGCAAAGGTAGTAATAAAAACGCATATATGCAAATTTTCAGCGATAGACACCTCGCAAATTTCTACTTTTTTTCAAAAAAAATAATGTACAGCACAAAATCAAATACTTTTGCATGCTTTTTGTAGTAAGGGTATCAAACATCCATGCTGGATACGACCACCCCCCTCGGGGGAAATAATAACAACTAACTAAACAAAACTATGAAAAGATTTTTATTAATGGCTTGTGTTGCCAGCCTTTTCGCCGCATGTGACGCGTCGGAAATTGACAACAGCACCGTACAGACGGTGGACCTTAATCGCTATCTCGGTAGCTGGTATGAAATTGCAAAATTTGACCACACTTTCGAACGCGGTCTAGAGTATGCTATGGCACATTACACGTTGCGTAGCGATGGAAAAATTGATGTACTGAACACTGGCATCAAAGACGGCAGAGCAAAAGATGCTAAAGGCATTGCAAAAACAACAAATCTGCCTGGTCTGTTGAGGGTTTCGTTCTTTGGTCCTTTTTTCGGCGATTACCGAATAATGATGTTAGACGAGAATTATCAGTATGTATTAGTGGGTGGTAGCACCAATAAATTCTTATGGATTTTATCTCGCACACCTCAGTTAGAGGACGCAACCAAATCACTCATTCTCGCAGAAGCAGACCGTCGAGGTTACGACACTAGCAAACTCATTTGGGTTAAACAGAAGTAAACTTACACTTTCCTACTCCCTCGTAAATATTTTCGAGGGAGTTTTTTTGTAAAAAACTTCGATATACTTGTGTATTTACGTTTTTTTTTGTACCTTTGCGGGCTAAATTTATATTCATACGCATATGAAACTAGAAGAAATACTTATTCCTAAGGTACAAGAGGCAGTCAAAGACCTCTATGGTATTGAGATAACTGCAGAACAAGTGCAGTTACAAAAGACACGTGCAGAATTTGAAGGCGACATCACTCTCGTGGTGTTCCCATTCGTGAAAGCTGCACGCAAAGCACCAGCCATGGTGGCACAAGAATTGGGCGAGAAGCTTGTTGGCGGACTCGTTGAGAAGTTCAACGCAGTACAAGGATTCCTTAATCTTAGCATCGCACAAAGCTACTGGGTTGAGCAACTCCAAGCGATTGCAGAAGATGAGCATTTTGGACAATTATCTCGCCTTTCGCCTGATAGCCCTATCGCCTCATCACCTAAAAAACCCCTCATGATGGTGGAGTACTCCTCTCCTAACACCAACAAACCACTCCACCTCGGCCACGTGCGCAACAACCTCCTGGGATACTCTATCGCTAAGATTCAAGAGGCCAATGGTTGGAACGTAGTGAAGACCAATATCGTAAACGACCGTGGTATTCATATCTGTAAGTCCATGCTCGCATGGCAGAAGTTCGGCAATGGCGAGACACCTGAGAATAGCGGCAAGAAAGGTGACCACCTCATCGGCGACTACTACGTGCGCTTCGACAAGGAATATAAAGCTGAGATCAAAGAGCTCATGGCTCAAGGCATGGACGAGGAAATCGCAAAGAAAGAAGCTCCACTCATCAAAGAGGCACAAGCGATGCTCGTAAAATGGGAGCAAAACGACCCTGAGATTCGTGCCCTCTGGCAAAAGATGAACGAGTGGGTATATGCTGGTTTTGACGAGACTTACAAACAAATGGGTGTAGGTTTTGACAAGATCTACTATGAAAGTGACACCTACCTTGTGGGTAAAGGCGAAGTAGAGCGTGGACTTGCAAAGGGCGATTTCTACCGCCGTGAAGATGGCTCTGTTTGGGCAGATTTGGCTCAAAACGGATTAGATGAGAAACTTCTCTTGCGTGCAGACGGTACATCCGTATATATGACCCAAGATATCGGTACGGCTAAGCTCCGCTTTGAGGACTACCCTATCGACAAGATGGTGTACGTTGTGGGTAACGAACAAGAGTATCACTTTAAGGTACTCAGTATCCTACTCGACCGTCTAGGTTTCCCTTTCGGCAAGGAGTTGGTACACTTCAGCTACGGTATGGTGGAGTTGCCTAACGGTAAGATGAAGAGCCGCGAAGGTACTGTAGTAGATGCAGATGACTTGATGGCACAAATGATTGCGGACGCTAAAGAGATCTCCAAGGACAAGGTGAACACCTTGCCTGATATCACCGAAGACGAGGCAAATGAGATTGCTCGCATGGTAGGTTTGGGTGCGTTGAAGTACTTTATCTTGAAGGTGGACCCACGCAAGAACATGCTGTTCAACCCAGAGGAGAGTATTGACTTTAACGGCAACACGGGTCCGTTCATCCAATACACCTATGCGCGTATTCAGAGTGTGTTGCGCAAAGCGGAGAGCCTCTCGCCTCTCGCCTTATCGCCTCTCGCCTTGTCGCCTAAAGAGCTTGCGCTCATCCAACGCTTGGTAGATTATCCAGCGGCAGTGCGCCAAGCAGGCGATGAGTTCTCACCAGCGGTGATTGCGAACTATGCATATGCGTTAGCATGCGACTTCAATAGTTTCTACCACGATCATAGTATCTTGAACGAAGCAGATGCAGAGAAACGTGCCTTGCGCCTTGTTTTGGCACAAACAGTGGCTAAAGTTATTAAGAGCGCAATGTCCCTCCTCGGCATCGAAGTGCCTAATAGAATGTAGATGGCGATAATTCTGCGGTAATGTCGCTGATGAGCGAGGTGATGCACGCTAGGCGTGGGTAATGGCTGCTATGCAGCAGTAATGGCGACCATGTCGCGGAAACCTGCGCAAGCGCACACAACTCGCCAAAGGCGCACAACCTCGGCAAAGCCGACATAAACGCTCGCAACGCGAGCCATTAACGTGAGTAAAACGAACTAAAATTATGTATACAGATTTTCAGAAACACCTGCAAGGCATCTTGACCGAGATCAAGGAGGCAGGATTGTATAAAAACGAACGAGTAATCATCACTCCACAGTCGTCTGCTATCCAAGTGGAAGGCGGAAAAGATGTTATCAACTTCTGCGCCAACAACTACCTCGGTTTAGCAGACAACCCAGAGCTTATCCAAGCAGCCAAAGACCGCATGGACGCTCGTGGCTATGGTATGGCATCTGTGCGCTTTATCTGCGGTACGCAAGACACCCACAAGCAATTGGAGCAAGCTATCTCCGACTTCTTCGGTACCGAAGATACCATCCTCTATGCGGCTTGTTTTGATGCCAACGGCGGCTTGTTTGAGCCACTTTTGACTGAGCAAGATGCTATCATCTCTGATGCGCTCAACCATGCAAGTATCATTGATGGCGTACGTCTCTGCAAAGCGGTGCGTTATCGCTACGCAAATGGTGATATGGCGGATTTGGAGGAGCAATTGAAGAAGGCACAAGCACAACGTTTCCGTATCATTGCTACTGATGGCGTATTCTCTATGGATGGCAATGTCTGTCCATTGGATAAGATCTACGAACTGGCACAAAAATACGATGCCCTCGTGATGGTGGATGAGAGCCACTCGGCGGGTGTGGTAGGTAAGACAGGTCATGGTGTAACCGAACGCTATGACCTCCGCGGTAAGATAGAGATCATTACTGGTACACTGGGCAAGGCATTCGGTGGTTCGGTAGGTGGTTTCACCACAGGTAAGAAGGAGATTATCGACCTGCTTCGTCAACGCAGCCGTCCATACTTGTTCTCCAACTCAATTCCTCCGCTGATTGCTGCGGCAGGATTGAAGACTTTCGAGATTTTGACTCGCAGCAACGAGTTGCAAGACCGCTTGCACGCCAATACCGAGTATTTCATTACGAAGATGAAAGCTGCAGGCTTTGATATCAAACCGACTGAGTCGGCTATCTGCGCCGTGATGTTGTACGATGCACGTTTGAGCCAAGAATTTGCTGCGGCATTGCAAGAGGAGGGTATCTATGTGACAGGTTTCTACTACCCAGTAGTACCACAAGGTCAAGCACGTATCCGCGTGCAACTCTCTGCGGCGCATACCACGGAGCAACTTGACCGCGGTATCGAAGCCTTTATCAAAGTGGGCAAAGCCCTCAAAGTCATTGAATAACATATCACTTATCACTCATAGTTTATACTTAAAAAGCGCATTCCACAATGCGCTTTTTTTGTGCTGATAGTACAAATATTAAGATTCTCATCCCTTGTACCTCGTATATATGCTCCGTGTAAAAGACCAAGGAAGAACCAAGGAAGAACCAAGGAACGACCAAAGAACTTCGAACCACCAAAAAATGCTTTTTATTAAGATTGCCGTCTCTTTTACATCTCTTATACCTTGCATGGTTTTACCGAGAGAACTCCGAGAGAAGACCGACTGAACAACGACTCAACTCCTTGCCCGCAAAAAGCTTTTTTCTTAAGATTGCTTCCGAATAAGGTTGTCTTGATTCCTAAAAAAGTTGTCTGCCTTCCTAAAAAAGTTGACTCACATCCTAAAAGCGTTGCCTTATATTCCTCGCCTCTACACCTTACACTTTACACACCAC
>JAZOVR010000025.1:0-11281 GCA_045658785.1 Paludibacteraceae bacterium
CTGCTGAAGAAAGCCATGTCAGGTATTCAATTTGAAAATGGCAAAGCCACCATCAAGAAGAACTCATATAAGATCCTTGATGATATTGCAAAAATCTTTATAGATAATCCTACATATATGGTAGAAGTGCAAGGTCACACAGACAATGTGGGTAAATATGACTACAATATGGACTTGTCAGATCGTCGTGCTCACTCTGTACGTACCTATCTCATCAACAAGGGCGTACCTGCTAATCGCTTAACAGCTCACGGCTATGGTCCTGATGTGCCTATTGCAGACAACTCTACATCAGCTGGTCGTGCGAAGAACCGTCGTGTAGAATTTAACATTACCTTCGAAGAGGTTACATATGAGACCATCTACGATCGCGTACAAAATACTGATTCAACAACTACAAAATAAAAATTATAGGAACTTCATAATATGGGAAGAGCTTTTGAATATCGCAAAGCGACAAAAATGAAACGTTGGGGTCATATGGCCCGAGTATTTACGAAATTGGGTAAGGAAATCACCATGGCAGCACGCGATGGTGGTCCTGACCCAGACAGCAACCCACGTCTCCGTACACTGATGCAACAGTGTAAAAAGGAGAATATGCCAAAGGACAATATCGAGCGCGCCATCAAGAAAGCTACCGATAAGTCGTCTGAGGGCTACAAGGAGATTTGCTACGAGGGATATGGTCCTCACGGTGTAGCAATCTTCGTGGAGACAGCTACTGACAACAACATGCGTACAGTAGCCAACATCCGTAGTTACTTTTCCAAGCACGGAGGTAGCCTCGGTACACAAGGTTGCTTGCAATTCCTCTTTGATCGCAAAGCTTGCTTTACAGTGGCAGCTAAAGAGGGAGTAGACCTGGACGAACTCGAGTTGGAGTTGATTGACTTCGGCGTAGAGGAATTGGGTCACGATGAGGAAGAAGGAACCATCGTTATCTATGGTGACTTCAACCAATACTCACAAATGCAGAAGTATTTGGAGGACAACGGCTTCGAGATTCAATCTTGCGAATTCGTACGTATTCCTAACGATACCAAGACCCTCAGCGACGAGGAGATGGAAAGCGTACAGAAACTCATTGACCGCATTGAGGAAGACGAGGACGTGCAAAACGTGTTTACCAATTTAGGTTAATAGGCGAAAGGCTAGAGGTTAGAGGCGAAAAGTTAAAGGCTAGAATAATATATGACAGAATCAATTAACCAATTGGATCTTGCAGGTGTAGAGGTGATCAAGGAGTATTTCTCCCTGACGTCTCTACAAGTGCAACAATTTGCGGCACTCGGAGCCTTGTATCGCGAATGGAATGCGAAGATCAATGTTATTTCACGCAAAGATATCGACAATCTATATCCTCACCATATCATTCACTCGCTTGCGATTGCCAAAGTGCTGAATTTCCAGCCAGGTACTACCCTACTTGATGTTGGTACTGGTGGTGGGTTCCCTGGTATCCCAATGGCTATCTTGTTTCCAGAATGTCAGTTTACACTGATTGACAGCATTGGTAAGAAGATTAAGGTAGCCACCGAGATTGCTAAAGCAATTGGATTGACCAATGTAACCTGTATTCAGGAGCGAGTAGAGATGGAAAAAGGTAAGTTTGACTTTGTGATTAGCCGCGCAGTTATGCCGCTGGGTGACTTGGTAAAATTGATTCGCAAGAACGTCAGCTCTCGCCATCAGAATGCGATGCCCAATGGACTAATGGTACTCAAAGGAGGAAATCTAGAGGGCGAAACACAGCCATACCGTAAATATGTAGAAATCACGGATATATCTACCATATTTACAGGAGAATGGTACAAAGAAAAAGCAGTGGTTTATCTACCACTATAAATAGTATATTTTCAGAATGATAAATATACATACTTTTTATTTTAATCCTTACCGCGAATGTACATATCTGCTGACCGATGATGAGAAGCATGCGGTGATTATTGATGCAGGTATGTACGAGGAACGCGAGAAAACGCGTTTTGCGCAGTATATCAAGACGGAGCAACTGGAAGTAGTTGCTCTGCTTATTACTCACGCACACCCCGATCACGTGTGCGGAGTGGAGTTTATGGAAGCCACATATGGTATAAAGGCGATCGTACAACCTACAGAAGGGAAACTAGACCTGCCTTACTTCCATATTCAAGTAATCAGCACACCTGGACACAAAGAAGATTGCGTGTGCTACTATTTACCCGAGGAGAAGATAATCTTTACGGGTGACACATTGTTTCAAGAATCTATCGGACGTACCGACTTGCCCGGTGGCGATATGGGACAACTGATTCGATCGCTCAAGAAACTGGAAAGACTACCAGAAGAGACACAAGTATATCCTGGACATGGATATGCAACTACTATTGGACACGAGAAAAAGTATAATCCCTATCTTTAATTTTGAATTAAGAATTTTGAATTAAGCATGCAATATTCCGTGGTACGTTTGGCATATTCCTTTGCAGAGGAATGGGAACAAGACTTGCTGGAGCAAGCATTGTGCGATATAGGCTTTGAGGTGTTTGATGGAGAGAATGCCTATATCCAAACAACTGTATTGGAAGAGAACCTGGATGTACTAGAGGCATTGATTGCAGATACAGAGGGAGTTGAACTGCAGGGCATAGAGCCATGCGAAGACATTAATTGGAATGCTCAATGGGAAGCCGAGCATGAGATAGTGGAACTGCCGTTAGGAGTGCGTATCACCCCACATTGCGCCTTTGGTGCAGGACATCACGAGACAACTAGCATGATGATTGAAGCGCTGATTGAAGCACAAGAGAGCGGTTGGTTTGAGCAAGAGCGCTATGTGCTGGACATGGGTTGCGGCACAGGTGTACTGGGTATCATGGCTAAGAAATGCGGAGCTACCCATGTAGTGGCAGTGGACATCGATGATAAGAGTGTTGCGAATACAATAGAGAATGCTCAAGCAAATGAGGTGGAGTTGGATGTACGTTTGGGTAGTACCCCACCCGATGGCACTTACGATCTAATATTGGCGAATATACACCGCAACATATTAGTAGAACACATGCCCGCGTATGCTCAGAATCTAACAATGGGTGGTGAATTGTGGCTGAGCGGATTCTACGCCGAGGATATTCCGCACTTGCAGCAAGCAGCAGCATCCACAGGATTGCAACACATAGAAACAAAAGAACGCGGAGATTGGAGCTGGATGAAATGTACGAAAAAGTAGATATTTTTTAGAAAGACAACATAAACAACTTGCGCGGCAATCAACTTCCTGCCGCGCTCAAGGAAAGATTATGTCAAATACAATTTGCGCAATATCAACTCCATATGGTAGCGGAGGAATCGCGGTCATACGAGTAAGTGGCGAATCTGCTATCCCATTAGTAGATAGTTTGTTTCATGGACGTAAGTCACTTATGGAAGTAGCAGCTTACACGGTACATTATGGGGAGATTAGGCGTAGTTCAGGAGTTTGGAATACGGAGTCCGATAAAGAAGACATACTAGATCAAGTATTAGTCAGTGTTTTCCGTGCGCCTCATTCGTTCACGGGCGAGGATGTGGTGGAGATAGCGTGCCACGGTAGCATGTATATCCAGCAGACACTTTTGCAATGGCTCGTAGATGCAGGTTGTCAATTGGCCAAAGCAGGCGAGTTTACTCAGCGTGCGTTCCTCAACGGCAAGATGGACCTCACCGAAGCCGAAGCCGTAGCCGACCTGATTGCTGCACAAACGAAAGCCGAAAAAGACTTGGCACTCAACCAATTGCGCGGTGGCATATCCAATGAGTTGGCTATGCTCAGAGAGCGATTGCTGACCTTCACATCGCTCGTGGAACTGGAGTTGGATTTCGCCGACCACGAGGAATTAGAGTTTGCTGACCGCAGCGAGTTGTTTGCTCTCGCACAAGAGATAGATACCACCATCGGTAAGTTAGTCAGCTCATTCAAGACGGGCAATGCTATCAAGCAGGGTATCCCTGTAGCGATTATTGGAGCGCCCAATGTGGGCAAGTCCACGCTGCTCAATGCCCTTCTCGGCGAAGAGCGCGCTATTGTGAGTGATATTCAGGGAACCACGCGCGATACGGTAGAGGACACATTGGTATTGGACGGTATGTTGTTCCGCTTCATCGACACCGCAGGTTTGCGCCAAACAGATGACACGATAGAGAGTTTGGGTATTGAGCGCAGCCGTCAAGCAGCCCAAAAAGCAGCCGTACTCATCCACCTGCAAGATTCCACACAACCTATAGACATCTTGGCGGAATTAGATGATATAAACGAGAAAAAGATTATACAAGTATATAATAAGGTGGACCTCTTAGGCAAAGAGGCGATGAGGCAAGAAGGCGATGAGGCAAGGATATATCTCTCTGCCAAGAGTGGCAATGTAGAGGTGCTGAAGCAAGAGTTAATCACCTTTGCTCGCGAGCAATACGACACACGCAACGCAGTGACAATCAGCAACACACGCCATTATGAGGCATTGGTGCGCGCACAAGAAGCTATCCAACGTGTACAGGACGGATTGCAAATGCAGATCAGCGGTGAGTTCCTCAGTATGGACCTACAAGACTGCCTTTCTGCCCTCGGAGAAATCACTGGACAAATCACCTCGCAGGAGGTTTTGAACAATATCTTTGGTAAATTCTGTATCGGGAAATAGGTTAGAGGTTAAAGGAAAGGATATGAGAAAGAAGATAAATTTGATATTAGGTGCACTGATAGCCCTGTTGGGCGGGTGTAAGAGTCAAAAAGACATACCTGCACCAAGCGAAAGAATCATGGTGATGTACGGTCCGCCTTCGTATTTCCAGCAGCAAGTGCCACGACCACAGCAGCAGACACAACAGTTTGCCCCCACCTCGCAAGAAATCCCACAAGAAAACAACAAGGCAAATACCCCCATAGCCCAATAAATAGTTAATTGTACATCGTCAAATAGTAAATCAATATGATATATTCCATGACTGGCTACGGCAAAGCAGAGTGCTTGGTAGCCAACAACAAGAAACTAGTCGTAGAAATCAAGAGTCTTAACTCTAAATCGCTGGATCTCAGTGTACGCATTGCCCCACAATTGCGTAGTAAGGAACTGGAGATTCGCACGCTCATTGCGCAACGCCTTGAGCGCGGTAAACTAGATTTGAGTATTTACTACCAAGACGCAGCGCAAGGCGAAGAGGCAAGCAATTTCGCTCCTATCAACCGCGAAGCGTTTGCCTACTACTACCGTGAACTCACTGCCCTACAAAGCGAATTGGGATGGGCTAACAACCAAGATATCATTGCGGCGATCATGCGCATGCCCGATGTCACGAAGGTGCAAGACTCTTGCGAGGTGAGCGAGGAGGAATGGACTGTCGTGCTACAAACCATCGAGGAGGCGATTAAGCAGTTCAATGCCTTCCGCGAACAAGAGGGTGCATCGCTCTACCAGATGTTCTGCGAGAAGTTGGACGCTATTGCAGTCCTGCTCACAGAGGTAGAACCTTACGAGCAAAGCCGCGTGGAGAAAATCAAAGCCCGCATTGAAGCGAATCTGGAGCAGTTGTCTGCTACCACACAGCAAGCCATTGACCGCAACCGCCTAGAGCAAGAGATGATCTATTATATCGAGAAACTGGACATTAATGAGGAGAAAGTGCGTCTGACCAACCACCTGAAGTATTTCCGCGAAACCATGGAGAGTGGTAAGGCAATTGGCGATGGACAATTGGCGATAGGAGGAGTTGGCAAAAAACTCGGTTTCATCGCACAAGAGATGGGACGTGAAATCAACACTCTCGGCAGCAAGAGCAACCAAAGCGAGATGCAAATCATCGTGGTGAAGATGAAAGACATCCTTGAACAAATCAAAGAACAAGTGCTGAATGTGTTATAGCGCAAAGAATACAAAATCAACGTAAGTTTTATTATCGCCATTTATGCCCTTGTACCAAATGGTTTAGAAGACTCGTATGAGCGAAAACATATATGTTTAACTAATTAAATCAACAAAACAATGAAAAAAATCTTCTTATTGGTGTTATGCGTAACACTTGCAAGCAGTTCATTCGCTGCAAAACCAAAGAAAGGTAAAACAGAGGTTGTAACTATAGATCCACAACAAGCAAGACTAGATAGTCTCAAGCGCGCTCAAGAGATTCGTCGTATTGAGTTGCAAATGCAGGCAGAAGAGGCGCAAATGCAAGCAGAACTCGAAATGGCAAAATTCAAAGCAGAGAATGCGCGCAATAGTATGGCTAAGCGTTTAGCTCAAAAATTGTTTATCCCTTGTGTAGATGAGAGTTATGACAAGACAGGCGTATATATGGCTGGTTTGGGAATCTCTGAGGGTGAAGCAGATCAAGGTTATGCTAAATTGAATGCAAACCGTATGGCTATTTCTGATATTGCTACACGTTATATTGGTACCATTAAGAACGGACTTAGCCAATACTCTAAGAACAATATCACTCGTACTGGTGACAAAGTGAAAGAAAACTCACTCGAAGGTCTGGCTGAGACTGTAGGTCAAAAAGTGATTGACAAATATGCGGAGCAAGTATGTATGGAGTTCGGTCAGAACGACGAAGGATATGTATGCTATGTGGCTATTCATGTTCCTTTAGCAACTGTAGTGGATGAGACGATTGATGAGTTGGGCGTTTTGCAAAACGACTACGATCGCGAACAATTCCGCAACTGGATGAACCAAGAGCTGAACAAGCAAGCAGCAGAGAAGGCTGCCGAAAAAGCAGAATTGGATGAGCTTCGCAAACAGATGCTGTGATCGTTAGGTAAAACAATCAAACAGGGAGGGTGTGTTACATACGCCCCCTCCCATATAACTTAAAAGAAATGAAAAAAATACTATTCTTCGTTGTGTCATTGGCGTGCATCTCTTTGGCCTATGCGCAACAACCACGTAAACCCGAATATCGTCCTGATTGGATGTATAAAATCCCAAATCCTACCAATTCTACATATTTGTACGTGGTAGAACATGGTGAGGGAAATACAGAGCGCGAAGCACTCAATCAGGCGATTGCTCGTGTTTTCCAAAGTACAGCCAATCGCATTGGGCAGTTTGTTTCTACCAATGAGATTCATACCGCAGTACAAGCAGGTACTAACTATGATGTAATCGGACAAAAGATGAAAGTACCTGTACACAAGGTTTGTGATTTCTCTATTCAAGATGAGAAGAACAGTCGCTGGACAGTATATGTACTTTGCCAAGTAGCCAAAACGGGAAATATCACTACCGAATTTGACTACACACACGCCAATAGCACATGTGCAGCACATACCATTTACGACAAGCAAGTTGCAGATTTGAATCATGAACAAAAAGCCACCTATGGAAAGATTGTGGGTATGTCTTTTGTCCCTGGTATGGCTCAAATTTACAAAGGAAGTGTTGGTAAGGGTGTCGGATTTATTGCCAGTGAAGTGGCATTGATAGGTGGTGTAGTGGCTACAGAGTGCATACGTCTTAATTATGCAAAGAAGATAGGCATGACTCATAATGCAACCCTAAAGAACCAGTATGCACAAACTGCAAATATCTGTCAGATTACACGCAATGTGTGTATTGGTGGTATAGCAGCAGTGTATGTATGGAACGTGATTGATGGTATTGTAGCTAAAGGTAAGCCACACGTATCTATTGATGGTAAAACATTGAGTTTTATGCCATATGCAACGATAGAAGACGCTGGTTTAGCAGTCAATTTTACATTTTAAAGTATAATATGTTTAAATGATTCAGTTTATGAAAAAAACATTATTTTTTGCATTGCTCTGTGGAGCTTTGGCATTTTTCTCATCTTGTGAGCCTGTGACTTATGATACCTTCGGTACTTTAACTGGAACGGTCGTAGAAATGGCAACAGGTGATGTGATTGCGGGTGCATTAGTCACTTTGGCTCCTAGTGGTAAAAACACATATACAGGTGTGGACGGTTTCTTTGCATTTCAAGAATTGGATGCACAGCAATACACATTGACTGTACAAGCCACAGGATATCAAACCAACCGCAAAACAGTGACTATTGTTGCAGGTGGTACCGAAAAAGTCAACATCACTTTGGATAAACGATAATTCTTATCATTGTTTTGATGCATATAATGTGAATATGTTACAACAAAGAAAAACTATATCACGTTTAAGAATACACCAATCTATTGAGTAAAATATTTAACAACATAACAATGAAAAAATACCTCTATCTTTTCCTTGGTATCTTGTTTGTTTGTGGCATTTATCAAGCATGTACTCCAGAGGATATACTAGGCAGTATCTATGGAACAGTGGTAGATGAGGCTACAGGTGAGCCGATTAAGTCTGCAGGTGTAGAACTCAGTCCTGTAGGTTTGAAGACCGTAACAGGGAGCGAAGGTCAGTTTGAGTTCAGAGAACTTGATCCAGGTATATATACCTTAATAATTACTAAAACGGGGTATATGGATGGTGTAAGCCATACGATTGAAGTAAAACCAGGACAACAAGCCAAGGGCGATGTGCAGATAGAGAAAATGCCGCCTGCATTGAAAGTTGTAGATGGTAACCGTGAGGAAATCAGTACATTGAATTTTGGTAGCTCCGTAGATGATGTATCTCGTTCGTTTAGTTTGTTCAATAATGGTTATGAAAAAATAGAATGGCAAATCACCATCAACGCCAAATGGATTAAATCTGTTAGCAGAACAGAAGGAACGTTATCTGCTGGAGCGACACAGTCGCTACTTATAACTATAGATAGAGCTTTATTGAATAGTGGGGAAAATAAGACTACTATACATATTACATCCAATAGTGGTAATAAGCAACTGATTGTGATAGCAACAAATAATTTTTCTCCAGTAACTCTTAATACGTTCGCTGTTACTAACATCAGTAATTCTTCTGCAACTTTCCATGGAGAAATCATAGAAATAGGTACACCAAAATATACAGAACGTGGGTTTGTATATGCCAAGTCCTCAATGCCAACCCTTAGTACAACAATCAAGAAAATAACAAGTCCAGTAACCGATAATAATTTGTATGAAGAAACTGTAACTGGGTTGATTGAAGGAAACACTTACTATGTTAGAGCGTATGCCGTCAATGATGGTAAGACTGCGTATAGTACTAATGAGGTGTCTTTTGTAGCAAAAAAGAACACCATCAATGCGCCAACGGTGACAACCTCTTCTGCGACAAACGTCACAACCTCTTCAGCTACGATTGGTGGTAATGTTACAGCAGACGGAGGTGCTACCGTTACAGAGCGTGGCGTTTGTTATTCTACATCCAGTTCTAATCCAACCACCTCTAACGGCAAAAAATCGTCAGGAAGTGGATTGGGCAATTTCACTGTGAATCTAACCAACCTATCAGCTGGAACTAAATATTATGTTCGTGCATACGCTATAAATGAGGTTGGTACTAGTTATGGCTCAACTGTCAGTTTTACAACTGAAGAAATTTCATCAACTAATAATACAGAAAATGGATACCAGTATGTTGATTTAGGGTTATCTGTAAAGTGGGCAACATGTAATGTAGGAGCAAGTAATCCAGAAGAGTATGGGAAGTATTTTGCATGGGGTGAAACTACTTCTAAGAGTTACTATAATGGTTCTACTTATACATATACAGATAATCCCACGACACTTCCCATGTCAGTAGATGCCGCTCGTGCTAATTGGGGTGGTAAATGGCGTATGCCAACTATAGATGAATTTGAAGAACTGCGTAATAATTGTACATGGAAATGGACAACTCAAAATGGTGTCAATGGTTACAAGGTAATAAGTAATAGCAACGGTAATTATATCTTTTTACCAGCAGCAGGCTATCGTGATTTAGGTAGTTTGTATGGTGATGGCGACTATGGACATTATTGGTCTTCAAGTGCTTACGGAGCGGATTACTCAACAACTGCCTTATACTTGTATTTTTATTCCACATGGAAAGATCGCAAAAATGACTATAAAGCCGCAGGTCGCTCCGTTCGCCCTGTTTGTCCATAGAGTATCGTTTAAAATAATTCTATATAATACACACAACAATGAAAAAATCGCTCTATCTTCTTCTTGGTCTACTACTCGTTTGTGGCATATACCAAGCATGTGCGCCAGAGGAATTGCCTGGCAGTATTTATGGCACGGTGGTGGACAAAGCCACTGGTGAGCCGATTAAGTCGGCAGGTGTAGAACTTAGCCCTACGGGATTAAAAACCGTCACTGGCAGTGAAGGACAATTCGAATTTGCCAATTTAACTCCAGGCTCTTACACGCTTCTGATTACCAAAACAGGCTATTTGGATTACGCGAGCAGTGTAATCACTGTGCTATCTGCTCAGCAAGCCAAAGGTGATGTGCAGATTGAGAAACTACCTCCTGCATTGAAGGTCGTCAATGATAATCGTGAGGAAATCAGCACATTGGATTTTGGTAGTGCGATTGATGATGTAGCACGTTCATTTAGTTTGTTCAACGACGGTACAGAATCATTGGAATGGCAGATTACCGTTACAGCGGATTGGATTAAATCTGTAAGCAAGATTGAAGGTGTACTTTCTGCGGGTGCTACACAATCGTTAATTGTAACCATTGATAGAACCAAGCTAAAAAGTGGGGAAAACACGACTACTGCACATATCACTTCTAATAACGGAAGCAAGCAATTGACTATTACTGCAACTAACAACACAGTGCTTGCCACACTCAACACCTTGCCTGCTACCAATGTCAAAACAACTACTGCTACCCTCAATGGCGAGATATTGACAGACGGCAGCCCTAAATATAGCGAACGCGGTTTTGTATATTCAGAATCCTCTATGCCGACATTGAGCAGTTGTATTCAGAAAGTAACTTCTATATTGACCGATAGCAAAACCTATTCAGCCATTGTAGCTGGTCTAACCAAAGGAAAAACTTATTATGTCCGTGCATACGCCATCAATGCAGGGGAAGAGGCGTATAGTACAAATGAAGTGTCATTCACACCAACAAGTGTATTAGCAGAGGTAGCGACCCAAAGCGTAAGTAATATCTCTAAAAGTAATGGAACTGCTACTTTTTCTGGTACGATTATTTCGGAAGGAGACCCTGCTTATACCGAAAGGGGATTTGTATATGGAACAGCAAACAATCCTTCTGTAGATAGTGATACAAAATTAGTTGTGTCTGGCAAAGGAGTAGGTGATTTTACAACCAATGCATCGGGACTGAAAGTAGGAAATATTTATTATGTTCGTGCGTTTGCTACTAACGAACAAGGTACAGCATACGGTAAAGAAGAAAAAGCAG
>JAZOVR010000026.1:0-1129 GCA_045658785.1 Paludibacteraceae bacterium
GTGGTCTATTACGACAAAAGTAACGTTTTTTGCGGAAAAATATCTAAACAGTTGCGTATGTAAAAAAAAAGCAGTAACTTTGCACCGCTTTTTGTGCGCACGTGCGCATATTTTTATTTTGATATTAAGTACAAAAAAGAATAAAAATTACAATTATGGTTATTAAAGTAAGTAACACCAATCAACCTAATTGGACAGATTTGAATGTTCATGCAAATCTGCCAAAAAACCTGAGCAAACTTCAAGAGATCGCTAACAACCTCTGGTGGGTTTGGAACTCTGAAGCAAAAAACATTTTCCGTAAAATTGACATCGATGCTTGGCACCAAGCGCAATCTAACCCTGTTGTATTGCTCAATACTATCAGCTACGATCGTATGTTGGAGCTCAGCAAGGACAAAGCGTTTATGAAGGAGTTGGACGCTGTATATGCAGAATTTCGTGCATACATGGACGAGCCAAAAGATCCTAAGAAACCAAGCGTAGCATACTACTCCATGGAGTATGGTTTGACACAAGTACTCAAAATCTACTCTGGTGGTCTTGGCGTACTCGCAGGTGACTACCTAAAAGAGGCATCAGACTGCAACGTGGACATGACCGCTATCGGTTTCCTCTATCGCTACGGCTACTTCACACAAACACTCTCTCCAGAAGGACAACAAATCGCTAAATACGAGGCACAAAACTTCTCTAACCTCCCTATCTCACAAGTGAAAGAGGCAGACGGAACTCCAATGATTATTGAGGTTCCTTACCCAGAGCGCACTGTGAAGGCTTACCTTTGGAAGGTGGCTGTAGGTCGTATCAACCTCTATTTGCTCGACACCGACAACGAGATGAACTCTGAGTGGGATCGCCAAATCACTCACCAACTCTATGGTGGCGACTGGGAGAACCGTATCAAACAAGAGATCTTGCGCGGTGTGGGTGGTACACTCGCTCTCAACAAACTCGGCAACAAGAAGGATGTTTACCACTGCAACGAGGGTCACGCAGCATTCATGGGTCTCCATCGTATGCTCGACCACGTAGAGAAAGAGGGCTTGAACTTCCAACAAGCATTGGAGGTAGTTCGCGCAAGCGGTTTGTACACTTGCCATACTCCAGTACCTGCTGGTCACGACTA
>JAZOVR010000027.1:0-45844 GCA_045658785.1 Paludibacteraceae bacterium
GTTCGCTGCTGTTCATACCGCCACTTTGGCACGCAAAGAAGACCCAACCAAGGTAGCTGCTGACCAGGCTGCCTATGCTAAGGTCAAAGACCAGTACAACTCACTGTACCACTATATCTTCCGACAAGAGTGGGAGGCATACGAGGAGCAGTAAGGTGTCGCCGTGGGTGAGGTGATGTCGCTCTATGAGCGAAGTGATGCACGCTGCGCGTGGGGGAAGGCTGCTACGCAGCGGTAACCTGCGCGGAGCGCACACAACCCGCCGAAGGCGCACAACCTCTTGCGACAGCAAGACACAACCTCGCAAAACGACCCAACCTCGCGAAGCGACACAACTTTATCGAATGAATATGAAAAATTTTCAATGGACAGCGGCAATTGCGCTCTGCACCTTCGGGTGCATAATGCTCACCGCGGGCTTCGTCTGCCCACCATTGGCAGAGATACATCACTCCGTCCTCATCGCCTTTGGCGAAATACTGACCTTCAGCGGGAGTCTGATAGGGATTGACTACAAGTATCGCTATCGCGAGTGATGTCGCTCTTGAGCGAGGTAATGTCCCTGCGGGAGGTAATGTCGCCCCTTGGGCGAAGTAATGCACGCTTTGCGTGGGTAGTGTCGCATTGTTGTTATAAATAATTGATTTAATTGATGTCTTAATTGATTCCAATTGTCTTTTAATGTACCCTCGCCGCTGGGTTGAGTTCTTATCTCGCCTGACGGCTCGAACGATCGCTCCGCGTACGTTACCCAGCGGAAGAGTTGTTAAAGTTGTTGTTAAAAAAAATCATATTGTTTTGGGTTGCCAATGCGCCCAGCGCATTCTCCCAACCCAAACAATATATTACTTTGCATTGACATTAATTGACATCAAGTTGACGTTCATTGTCTTAAAAATAAACCCGCCAAAGGCGCACCACCTGCGCGAAGCGCACACAACCTCACAAAGTGACACAACCTGCGCAAAGCGCACATAACTAAAAAGAGTAAAACATGTATATACGATTGATTAGAAACAAGCCCCGAGGCAATGCCATTATTGGTCGCCTTGTCATCAACGGTCGCTGGTTCTGCTACACGCTGGAGCGGAAAGGCGTGGAGATTCCTGCACTATGTTATCATGTCTGCGTGACACAATCGCCACGATTCAAACGATTACTTCCTATTGTACAAAATGTACCGCAATTAGGCGATAAGGCGAAAGGCGATAGGGCTATGAGGCAAGGGATTAGATTCCATGTCGGCACGAAGCCTGAACATTCTAGTGGGTGCATATTGGTACCTGATCGAGCGACAGAAGATAAATTAACACAAATCATATTAAAAGCACAAAAAGAACATGAAGAGATTATTTTGGAAGTCAGCGACTTTCGTGCGGGTACTGAATATGGGTATAATCATCCTTGTGAGCACGAGTTGCAGCAGCACTAAGTGTTGTTCAGACGCCCTGCGGGCTGTTCAGAATAGTTCAGAAGTTCAGAAGGTTAGGAGTGTAGATACCGTTGTAATACGGGATAGTGTGTTTGTGCAAGACTCCATTATCTACCGTGAGCGTACTATTTTGGACACGGTGTATATCACCAAGGAGGTCTTTCGCGATGCTCTTAATTCAAAATTCTTAATTCAAAATTCCATCAAAACCGACACCGTGGTGGATGTGCGGGTTGAGAAAGAGGTAGTGCAACTACCGCCAAAGCGGTATATCCCGAAGTTCTACAGGTGGTGCACAGGATTGCTGTGGGCAATCCTCGTGCTGGCTATTGGACGCTTCGCTATTGGACGCTTCGCTATTGGACGGCTTCGCCTATAGGACGCCCTGAAGGGCTACGGGCTATTGAAGCGAAAGGTTTTGGCACGGTTTTTGCAACGTATATACGTGAGATGATACACTTGCACCACGAATATATCAAAAAAGCCATGAAGCGCGGTCTTACGATGCATCACCATTTGGTATGCGCCGTAGGCAACAACGCGATGAAACATAGCTATATCGTACCACCGCCACCCACGGCTAGTGCATGCTGTATGGTTCTCCCCTTATTCGTATCGTGGTCACCGTCCTCGTACTGCTTCGCGCAGATATGTGGGCGGTGATTTTTTTAGATCGCCTGTGGCTGTTAGAAGTTAGATTAAATAACAACAATATTAACCAATAAAAAATCAAAAACAATGAAAAAGAATTTAACATCCCTTTTGTTTGCCCTAGCGGCAATGATGATGCCCATCGGAGCATGGGCGCAAGAGCAGCACATTGAAGCTCTTTGGGGCGCTAGCGCCGAGCAACTCATCTATAGCGGTATGTTGGCTGAGGCCATTAAGGAAGCTGCTAACAACCCCGAAGTGAAATATATCCAGCTGCAAGCGGATGTGCAGGCCACCGTAGAGCATTATATCGTAGCGGGGGTGTTTACCTTCGACCTCAACGGATATACGCTATCCAATTCGGGCTATACCTTCGATATGCGTTATGAAGAAAGCGATGTGACCATTGTGGATAGTAGCACGCAGCAAACCGGCAAAGTGATTACGGATTCTCAAGGATGTGCTGCTGTGTCTGTGGCTTATGGTGCTAAACTGACTATTACTGCAGGTTATTACGAAAGTCCAAATCGAGCTATCGACGTGGGATTCGATTCCTCTATCACGATCACAGGAGGTAAGTTTGTGGGAGGTTCTCAGGCCGTTGTTAACGCGCACATACTGAATGTGTCAGGGGGCGAATTTGTGGCAAGATTGAGTAATGTATCAGTTGTTCCTACCGCTGTGAGTACCACTATTTCTGGTGGAAAATTCGTGCCTGCTGAATCTGAAACCGTTGATTTGCAGGGTGGAATATTAGATTTATCTACCTATGCTACTGAGCCCAACGATGCTACCACTCCTATTACGCATCTGTATATTTATAATAGACTGGATAGTGCCATAGTGGGCAAAGAGGTTGTGTTGCCTGCAGAATACTCAATGTATGATATGAATAGAGAGCAAGTGAGCGAATTAGAAGTGGGTGAGCATTATATAATCAACAATACAACTCCTGCACCCACCCAGATTACAGGCATTACCCTCAGCGTGGACGGCGTGGTGTATGGCGCAGGCGATACTGCGCTCATCACCCCAAATACCACTTCGCTAGTATATACCGTTACGGGGGATAACTTTGTTTTCCTACACGGTGACCAGATAGTATATGATAGAACTACTTTTGCTCCTGTTACCAAATCGTATGATTGGGATATCAACTACGAAACCAATACGGCTACACTAGATATAAGTGATAATATCAAAGCATATGAGACGTATTTGACTCCTATTGAGGTCAATGTGAGCAACGATGGACAAAATTCCTGGATCGAAACCGGTTTGTATGTGGCTTATCATCATGATGTAGATGTGCTGTGGGGAGCACATGAAAACGATCTTATTGGAGGGGGTACATTGCAAGAGGCGATTAATGCTGCGAAGAACGAAGGAGTAGGATATTTGCAATTGCAACGGAATGTGGAAGCTAGTAACTTGCTCGTAGAAGGAGGCAATTTCGTGCTCGATCTCAATGGCTATACATTGAGCGCAAATACTTATGTGTTCTCCATCTACAATCCGGATACCTATTTGATAGTCGAAGATAGTAGCGCCAGTCAAACGGGTAAGATAGAATGTACCATGGATGGAGGTGCTATTTTCCTGGTAGAGGGCGGACGCGTCATCATCCGTGGTGGCACATTTATTGGCCATGGAAATGTATCGGTTTTGAGAATTAAACAAGCGGGTACTGCTGAGATTAATGGTGGATATCTACAATCTGAAAAATCGTATGCGGTTAATAATGAAGGTCTTTTGCTAATCAGTGGTGGAGTGTTTGAGTCTATGTCTTCAAATGCCTTGCAACTCTATACGGGTTCGGCTCTTTTCTTTGGCGGTACTTTTATCTCGCCACAGGACAAACCTACATTCCGCTATCGACAAGGCCTCATTGACTTCGCCTATTATCCTACCCATCCTAGCGAGGGTACTACGCCTTTGTCAGAACTGAACTTGGAGTATTGGGGCAAAACGATGGCAGTCAATGATTCGCTCATTACTCTGCCTGACGGATACTATGTGATGAAGGATGGTCAAATCGCAGACACCTTGATCCAATATGAGGTTTACACATTCGGCACAGGTCCTCGTGCTACTATCACGGATATGCGCTTCATAGTGGATGGCGTGGCGTATCACAGAGGCGATACGGCGGTGCTTCATCCTAGGTACAACTCATTCATCGTGGAAGTGTCAGGTACGGATTTTGCATACCTCCAACCAGAACACTATATCCACTTCGCTCCTGAAGGATGGCGCATGGTGTCCAAGCAGCATAGTTGGCAAGTGGATGAAATCAATAACACGGCGCGAATAGAATTGATTAACGAATACTACCTTTTCTATGCCGTTACCGAAGAACCTTTCGAACTGAAGTTCAAGAACGATAATGTGGAGTGGATAGGTAGTGGTATTCATTATATTTACGATCCTAATCATGTAGAGGAGCGCATTGAGCCTACTATCACGGGGCTAAGCATCACCGTGGATGGTGTGAGCTATGGCGTAGGCGATACGGCAGTCATTACGCCTAATACCTCTTCGATCATCTTTACCGCATATGGCAAGCATTTCGCCCTTATCAACGAATATACGGTGGCTGCAGTGGGGCATACACCTACCAAATTATGCCGATTATCTTCTCCTACTTGGACGGTGGATACGCTGAATAATATCGCCACTAGAGACTTTATGGACGAGTTCGATAACTTTACCAGCCATATCAATCCTTATCAAGCGGACTATTCCAATGATGGAAGATCATGGAACAAGAGTGGCGTTTATGTGGTGTATGAGTACCCACGTATGCAAGTTTCCTTGGCTGAGTTGGTAGGCGAGTATGATGCCTATGCTGAGAGTGCGTTTAGTGGGTATCCAGATGAGGAGTGGCAGGTAAGTATCACATTGGACAAGACGGATAGTACAAAAGTGTGGATGACTCCTGTGTTTATGTTCGGTGGTTTACAAGCTACAGATATCCAACCCGTGTATATGCAACTAGACTCTGCTACGGGTTATTTGGCTTTGCCTATGGGACAAACGTTGTATGAGACAACTGAATATCATATGGTCATGGGTGCAGTCAATAGTGTTGGACTTGCTACAGTAGATGGTAGCGTATTGGTAATACCACAAAAGCAAGATGGCCTGTGGCAACTCTTTATTCTAGACCCAGTGGGTGCTGGCGATATCTTTAGTAATAGTTGGTGGTATCAGGCATTGTCGAAAATTGTCTATACCCAACGCAGTTCCACCACGACGGATGTGGAGCATATCTATGGTCCATCTGAGATGACGGATAGCCAAAAGATCCTACGCGACGGACAAGTCATCATCATCCGCGATGGAGTGGAGTATGATGTGCTGGGACGGCGCGGAGCGCCTGTGGGTCGCTTATGAGCGAGGTAATGCACGCAGAGCGTGGGTGATGGCGGCAAAGCCGCGGTAACTTCGGCTATTAGATAAGAAAAATCGCCTTTGTGGGCGATTTTTCTTGCATATATCAGAAAAAATCACTACCTTTGCGGCCTAATTACTATGCGTACTATGCGCGGGCGCGGAATACATATGAGATGGAGACGGTTAGTCGGTGAGGCGGTTAGTCGGTTAGGCGGCAAGATGGTGCTGCTATGTGGCGTGTTGCTACTTTGTGCGTGCAACACGACAAAGTTTGTTCCCCAAGGCGAATACCTGCTCAATGACGTGAAGATACATGTGGAAGATACCAAGGATGTGGTACCAGGTGAGATGATGAAGTATGTGCAGCAGAAGCAAAATACCGAGGTGTTGGGATTCTGGAAATTGCAGCTGCATATCTACAATACCGCTTCGGAAGATACTACCAAGTGGACCAGCAAGAACGCACGCAAGGTGGGTGAGGCCCCAGTGATCTTCTCACCAGAGATGGCAGCTGCCAGCACCGTGCAACTCACACGTGCGATGAACAACAAAGGCTATTTCCGTGCGCAGGTGGATACGGCAATGGCAATGAAAGATAAGAAGCTGAACCTGACTTACGAGATCAAAGCCAACGCACCCTATTACATACGTCGCTACACGGTGGATGTACCGCATGAGGAATTAGCCAATGTGGCACAAAATCAGCGATTGAGCTTGATAGAAAACGGCATGCGCTTTGATGCAGACCTGCTCAACCAGGAGCGTCAGCGGGTGGCGAGCGCGATGAGAAGACGAGGGTATTTCTACTTCGATCAGGAGATGATACAGTTTGAGGCGGATAGCAACAGGTGGGCGCAGCAGATAGATGTGAAGATGAAGCTCAACGACTATGTCATGGAGCAGGAGGATAAGGATAAGTTGTTCCGCAAGTATCGTATTGCACGCGTACACTTCCATATCGACTATGACCCTAATCGCGTTCCCGAGGGCGTAGAGGTGATGGAGGAAGCTGGAGAGGGATATGTGTTTACCTGGTCTGGTCGCAAACTACTGCGCAACAAGGTGCTGAAGCGCAATTGTCCGATCGAACCTAATAAACTCTATAGCGAATACTTGGTAGAGCGCACCTACACCCGTCTGAATCAGTTGGCCCCTGTGAAATATGTGGACATCAGTTTCGAACCCGTCTCTGCGGATGAGTTGGACTGCCATATCGTACTCTCGCGTGGCAAACTCAACACGGTATCGGCAGAGGTGGAAGGTACGTATTCGGCAGGTGACTGGGGAATAGCAGCGGGAGTGGGGTATATCAACCGCAACCTCTTCCGCGGAGCTGAAGAGCTGTCGTTGGATGGTAAAGTTAGCTACGAATGGCGGCAAAATGGTGGACGTGCCATAGAGGCGAAAGCAGCAGCAGAACTCAGATTGCCATCGGCTTTGGCGGTGGATCTGAGTTACAACTTCCAGAATCGCCCAGACGAATACACACGTAGCATCTTCGGCGCAGGTCTGCACTACTCGCTCAGGCAACCTCAGGTGGGACTTAATCATCAGTTCCGCTTTGCGGATATCAGTTATGTCTATCTACCTTGGATAAGTGACCCATTTCGTGAGCAATTCTTGCAACCTACGAACATCCTGAAGTACTCCTACGAGAACCACTTTATCGTAGGTCTGGGTTACTCGGGCAACTATACTTCTTACCGCGCACGCAATCCGCATCGCTCGTACTGGAACGTATATTACAATATAGAGACCGCAGGCAACCTGCTGCGTGGGCTGGCTAAACCACTGCGATTCAAGGTGAATCCAGAGTCGGGTAACTACGAACTATTCAATACCCAGTTTGCACAGTTTGCCAAGGCAGACCTGTCGGTGACATATAATCAGATGTTGCATCCTGCTCACCGATTGGTGTTTCACGCAGATTTGGGTGTGGCGGTACCTTATGGCAACTCGCAGACGATCCCGTTTGAGAAACGCTATTTCGCAGGTGGTTCCAACAGCGTGCGCGGTTGGGCAGCTCGCACACTCGGACCTGGTGGATACAAGGGTGTGGGTGGATTGATAGACTTCAATAACCAGTCGGGCGATGTACGACTGAACCTGAATATGGAGTATCGCGCCAAGGTATGGTCTATCTTTGAACTGGCGGCCTTCATCGATGCAGGAAATATATGGACGGTGTTTGACTACCAAGCTCAGCCCAATGGTGTGTTCCGCTTCGATGAGTTTTACAAGCAGATAGCCTTGGCATACGGTGTAGGCTTGCGACTGGACTTTTCCCTCTTTGTCTTCCGTGTGGACTTTGGCGTGAAACTGTATGACCCAGCTTTGCGTTACGATGGTTCGGGTAAACAATGGCGTACCGCGCCTAATGGACTGAACTGGAAGGATGACATGGCGTTCCACTTTGCGATAGGGTATCCGTTTTAGAGTGGTGTGGAATGGTGTAGAGTTGTGCTAAAGAGTTGTTGCATATCAGGCGTGATAGAAGCGGGTTGCGATGAGGCAGGACGTGGACCATTGGCAGGCAGTGTGTTTGCAGCGGCAGTGATTATTGATACTAATGTAGTGGAGAATGAGGAACATCGTGCGTGGCTGGAGATGCTGAATGATAGCAAACAACTCACCGACAAACAGCGCCAATACTTGCGTCCTATGATAGAGCAATATGCCACGGCGTGGGCAGTCGTTGAGGTAACAGCCGAGGAGATAGATCAAATCAATATCCTCAACGCATCTATCGTGGGTATGCAGCGCGCATTGGATAAGCTATCCATTAGACCCCAGCATATCATTGTGGACGGCAACAAATGGCGACCTTATATTCCTGAAGGTCAGGTGATGCAGACTCCTGCCCAGACAGTAGTAAAAGGCGATGGTAAATATCTATCCATAGCGGCAGCGAGTGTATTGGCAAAGACATATCGTGACGAGTATATGCTTCGCTTGCACGAGGAGTATCCGCAGTATCATTGGGATACGAATATGGGCTATCCTACCAAAGCGCACTACGAAGCCATTCGGCAGTATGGCATCACGCCCTACCACCGAAAGACATTTAAACTGATGAAAGATTAACAACTAAATAATAATTGAACAATGAAACTATTTGTAAAGAACGATGAGCAACCTCGCAAGAAAATGGGCTGCTTAGGAAAGACCCTTATCGGTATTGGTGTGTATTTCTTATTCTGCGGAATAATGGGATTGTTGATGGGCGATATGATGTCCACACCAAGTACTAAGTTGGAGGATAATACCATCTATCGTATTGATTTGACAGGTACTTTGGTAGAACAAGCGGGTGAGGAGAATCCGTTGGATGCTATCATGGGGGAGATGTATGGTCAAACGACCACTACCGTAGGATTGAATGACCTGCTCAGCAATATCGCTTTGGCGAAGGACAACGACAAGGTGTTGGGTATCTACCTCAAGGGCGGTTCGCTGGCTGCAAGTCCAGCATCAGCCAAAGCGCTACGCGATGCGCTGCTTGACTTCAAACAATCGGGCAAGTTCATCATCGCATATTCAGATGCTTATACCCAAACCAACTACTACATCGCTTCTGTAGCTAATAGAATCTTCTTCAATCCAGTAGGCTCGTTGACTTGGGACGGATTGAGCGCACAAAAAGAGTACTACACCCGCCTCTTCGAGAAGATTGGTGTGGAGATGCAAATCCTGAAGGTGGGTACATTCAAATCGGCTGTTGAGCCTTATTTCCGCACTTCGATGTCAGAGGCAGACCGCAAACAAACCGAGCAATATATCGGTGGTATCTGGAGCGAGATGAAAGCAGCAGTAGGAGAAAGTCGCGAAATCACTCCTGAGCAATTGCACGCATACGCCGATGAGTGTATGTCGCTGCAACCACAAGAGAAATACCTCACCTACAAATTTGTGGACTCATTGGTGTATATCCAAGAGATGGACAGCATATTGCGCATCTACGCAGGAACCAAAGATTACAAACAATTGTCAAACAGCAAGATGACTGGCGTGGAGCGCAATAAGGTGGACGCAACAGACAAGGTGGCAGTTCTCTATGCCGAGGGTGCTATTGTGGACGAAGGTTCGGAGGGTATCGTAGAAGGTAAGATACTGAAAACCATCAAGAAAATCTACAATGACGACGATGTGAAGGCAGTGGTCTTCCGCGTGAATAGTCCTGGTGGTAGTGCCGACGCGAGCGAGCAGATCTGGCATGCGATGAAGATGCTGCAAGACAAAGGTCTGCCAGTAGTGGTTTCTATGGGCGACTATGCGGCATCAGGTGGCTACTATATATCTTGCAACGCCGATTATATCTATGCGGAGCCTACCACACTCACTGGCTCAATCGGTATCTTCGGTACTGTGCCTAACCTGAGCAAAATTCGCGAGAAAATAGGTTTGGATGTGGATGCTGTATCTACCAACAAACACGCAGGATTGACAACCAATGCTGTTATCAATGGTATGAACCCACAGGAGATGGCGCTTATGCAGAGCATGGTAGAGCGTGGCTATGACCTCTTTACCCGTCGTTGTGCCGATGGTCGCGGTATGACCCAAGATGAGATCAAGAAGATTGGCGAGGGTCGTGTATGGCTTGGTAAAGATGCTTTGGAGATAGGTCTGGTAGATAGCTTGGGTAATATCAACGATGCGGTTGCTAAAGTAGTGGAGCTGGCTGAGTTGGGTGAGTATCAATTGGTTTCTTATCCAGAGAAGAAAGATCCATTCCAAGAAATGTTGAAGATGTTTGATAAGACAACTCCAGAGGAGCGCTTGGCGCTGAAGGTGCGCGAGTTTGCCTCTAAGCCACGCATCATGGCATTGATGCCAGAAGTGACGATACAATAATTGTGAATTAGGAATTTTAAATTAGGAATTTTGAATTATTTATTGGCTCCTATATCGTGGATTTATGGTTTCGTCGTATGGCTTCGTAACTTGCTATACGACGACCATATTTTGCACTCCACCCAGGTGAGTATACCTACTATTTGTGTGGGTAATCTTGCTGTGGGCGGAACAGGTAAGACGCCTATGTCGGAGTACTTGATATCGTTGCTCTCATCCGACTACAAGGTGGCGCTTCTCTCGCGTGGCTATGGAAGAAAGACCAAGGGATTTCGTATCGCCAATGAGCACGATACGGCCCAGACTATTGGCGATGAACCGATGCAAATTCATCAACGTTTTCCCGATATACCAGTAGCTGTATGTGCAGATCGCGTGAAGGGAGTGAAGCGCTTGCAGCAGTTGTTTCCTGACCTGCAATGCGTGATACTGGATGATGCTTATCAACATCGTTCGTTGAATTGCGGATTCTATATATTGCTTACCCCATTTGATCGTCTATACTCGAATGACCATATGTTGCCATGGGGAAGACTGCGTGATTTGCCCAATCAGAGTCATCGCGCAAATGTGGTGGTAGTGACCAAGTGTCCACCCAATATGCAACCCATAGAACGACGGATAGTAAGCAATAGCTTGAAATTGGCGACATATCAGCAACTATTCTATTCGTCTATAGGTTATGGACAACTTGCGTTGAGCGGTACACCGCTGTTGGTGACAGGGATAGCCAATCCTACTCCTATGTACGAATATCTCTGTCAACAGTTTCCTGATACGGAATTGATGGCATATGCTGATCACCATGCCTTTAGTAGAAGGGATATACAACAGATATTGGAGAAAGCAGAACGGTATGCGCATGTGGTGACAACCGAGAAAGATTATATGCGAATGCAGCAAACGCCTCTGGTAGAAGCTCTGGGCGATAAATTGCGAGTGCTGACTATTCAAACCAATTTGGGTGTGGACAAAGAAGGTTTTGATCGTGCAGTTCTGCTCTATGTCCGCGAAAATAATCGTAATAATAAACGTACCATAAACAGCTAATTATGTCTATCATATCGATACTTCGTCGTTTCGTACCACCTTATCGCTGGCAAGTGGCAGCAAACCTGTGTTTCAATGTGCTATCTACCATATTGTCGCTTTTCTCGTTTGCTACTATCATTCCAGTTTTGCAGATATTGTTTGGTTTGTCGGAGGGTAATGCGACCTACACGCCCTTAGCCGAAGCGGGAACGATGAAGGAGATGATTAATGTGCTGAAGGATAATCTGTACTACTTTCTGCAAATGCAGATTGAGATACAGGGCGCACAGACTGTGTTGCTGCTGCTGGGTGCTTGTTTGGTCGTGCTGACAGGCTTTAAGTGCTTGACAGCATGGTTAGCCAACTACTTTATGGTACCCATCCGCACGGGCGTGCTGCGCGACCTGCGTGCGCAACTCTATAGGAAGGTGGTCAGTTTGCCTATCGGTTTCTTCACCGAAGAGCGCAAAGGCGATGTGATGTCGCGTATGACGAATGATGTAAACGAAGTAGAGGCGAGTATCATGTCCACACTGGATATGCTCTTCAAGGACCCCATCATGATTCTGGTCTATCTCATCACGCTCTTTACCATCTCATGGCAACTCACGCTCTTTGTCCTCATCCTCTTACCTATAGCGGGTCTGCTCATCGGTCGTATCGGTCGTTCGCTGAAACGTGCTTCTACCAAAGGACAAGAGCAGAATGCCGAGATTCTCACTCAAATAGATGAGACATTGGGCGGCTTGCGTGTGGTCAAGGCATTTAATGCAGAGAGCAAACTTACAGTGCGTTTCCTCAATCTCATCAATGCCACACGAGCAACTTTCAACCGTATCAACCGCCGCTACTATCTGGCTCACCCCGTGTCGGAGTTCTTCGGTACGGCACTCATTGCCATCCTCCTGTGGTTTGGTGGCACGCTGATATTGGGCGATCACTCTTCGATCGATGCCGCTACCTTCATCTATTACCTCGTGATATTCTATTCGATTATCAATCCAGCGAAAGACTTAAGCAAGGCTACTTATGGCATCCGAAAAGGTATGGCTTCGTTGGAGCGCATAGACAAGATACTAAATACCGAATCGAATATCCGCAATGCGGAAAATCCAAAGGAAGTACCAGCTTTTGAGTCCGTCATTCGTTACGAAGATGTGTCGTTTTGTTATCAGGCAGACCGTCCTGTACTCCAGCATGTGGATTTGGAGATTCGTAAGGGACAGACAATCGCCCTGGTAGGCCAATCGGGTAGCGGAAAGACTACGATGGCGGATTTGTTGCCCCGCTTCTATGACACGACAGCGGGTCGTATAACCATTGACGGTGTGGATATACGCGATGTGAAGACCTATGATTTGCGTTCGCTGATGGGCAATGTCAATCAAGAGGCGATTCTATTTAATGACACGTTCTACAACAATATCACTTTTGGCGTAGAGTCTGCTACGATGGAGCAGGTACGGCACGCTGCGCGAATCGCGAATGCCGATGACTTTATCATGGCTACGCCCGACCAGTATCAAACCACTATCGGTGACCGTGGCTCACGATTGAGTGGCGGACAGCGTCAGCGTATCTCCATTGCGCGTGCTATACTGAAGAACCCTCCGATCTTGATTTTGGATGAGGCTACCTCGGCATTGGATACCGAGTCTGAGAAACTGGTGCAAGAGGCATTGGAGAATCTGATGAAAGATCGTACTACCCTTGTCGTTGCTCACCGCTTGAGTACGATTCGCAATGCAGACCTGATCTGTGTACTGCACGAAGGACAAATCGTGGAGCGAGGCACGCACGATGAGCTGCTGGCGCAGGACGGATACTACCGCAAGCTGATTGAGATGCAAGAGTCGAAGTGATTACAAGTAAAACTCACGTGTGAGTGCTTGGTATTCTTCGCTACGGTGAGAAGTAGCGGACTCGATATAGAAGTGATGGATTACTAACGTATTGTTTGATATATGGTCGTTGCTATGCGCACGTTGCATGGCGATGAGTATTCGTTTGGCAGGTTTTTCCTTTTTGGAGTGTACATAGGTGATATGTGTAGGCTGCAGGTGATAGGTTTCAGCTAGATGCATAATCTCTGCTTCGGCTTCTACAGGCAGGATGATGGCAAAGATGCCATCGCTGCTCAATAACCGCTTGGCGTGTGACAGAAGTTCGTCGTAGGTCAATGTGTCGGTATGGCGTGCAGTGGCTCTTGCTGCATTGGGATTCTTGAGACTATTTTGGAAGTAGGGTGGGTTGCTGACAATGATATCGAAGGGTAGGTTGTCGTCAAAAAGCTGCAGGGGAGTGAGTAGGGCGGTCATGTGGTTCGCCCATGGTGAGTGGGCAAAGTTGAAGATCGTTTGCTCGACAGCTCCCTGGTCAATGTCAATGCCGCAGATGCGAAAGTCGCGTCCCTCGGCTTGTAGTCGTTGCGCCAACATGAGCGCGATTAGTCCGCTGCCCGCACCTATATCTAACACGCGTGTGCATGCGTTCGCGCGCGAAGGCATGGGAGTCCATGCTCCCAACAATACCCCATCGGTACCGACCTTCATGGCACATCTATCATGCCACACGGTAAACTGCTTGAAACGAAAAAATGCAGATGCCATCTTACTCACTGATGATGTCTAAGCTCTGTATGATTGCAATGCTCATGTCCACAATCGTGGTCATGCTGATGCAAGAGGAGATGTACGCTCAGATAAATACCAAACCCGATGAACAAAACTGCCGATACGTAGCGCACCCACTTTTCGATGGTATGTAGGCGGTCTGTCAGGGTATTGAGCGATACGACACTATAGGAGATGAGCCAAGCAATAATCATGATGGGGAGTCCTGTGCCTAAACCAAAGACAATAGGAAGAAGCCAATTCCATGTGGCAGGCAACGTAAGGGCAATCTCTATCATGGTGAAGAAATAGAATAAGCGATGTGGACAAAAAGCAATGGCAAAAAAGATGCCGAGCATAAATGACCAGAAACCACTGTGCTGGCTATCGACATTCTTGAGCCACTTACTCATGCCGTGGTCATGGTCGTGGTGATGCCGCCCTGTGAAGAGAAGCAGCACACCGCATAGGAGCATAAAGCCAGCAAGTAGAGGTTCTCCCCAGTGGTTGAGCCAGTGCTTGATACCATCGGTCTGCGCTCCCATGATGAAGGGGATGGCAAGCAAGACATAGGTAATGAGTTTACCCAATACGAACATGGTACCGTTGTGCAGCACCTTGCGTCGATTGTTGATCTCCTTGTCGATATACCCAATGGCTGCTATGCTGGTGAATAGGGTACAAGGATCAAGGATCATGATGAACCCAAGTAATAATGCGGTGAGGATATGAATCATTATCTGATAATTTACAATTTTCTGTGCAAAGGTATAAAAAAATTTGGATATTTGCAAAAAATGTAGTATTTTTGCAGCGTGAAAGGAAGAAATAATATACTATTTATTCTCATAGGGGTGGTGCTGCTGCTTTGCTCTTGCGATCAATTGGCTTGGGAAAGCACGCGATTGCAGCGCACCTTGCAGCAGCAGCAACGTGAGGCAGAGGAACTGACCCAACTGCTATGTCACTCGATAGAAACGAATAATTTTGATTCGCTATGGCTGTATTCGCAGACGGATGAGAATATAGTGTTCTATATTTACCATGGTGATAAGATGGTCTATTGGTCCAATGCGTGGCTCACCTCGTCGAAACGCTTCATCCATCCGCTGATGGATCAATGGCATTATGTTCGGTGGGACAATGCAGAGGGTATATGCTATCGCACGAGATTGGGTGAATTTTTGCTGGTCGTTGCCATACCGATTAAATATAACTATTCGTTTACGAGCAATCAACTCCATAACTCGTTTGTCCCACCATTTCGCAATGACGAGTTGTTGCAACTCAAGTATAGGAAAACTCCCGAACGTTATCCCATCTATTCGCATGATGGCACTTATCTCTTCTCTCTTGAGATGGCGCATGGTGAGACTGCGGATGAAGAACAGGCTATTCAGATGGAGGATGTGCTGAGTAACTTCTCTTATCGCTCGATATTCTCCTCGGAAGAAGATACGGAAGAATCTTCGATATTGAAACTGAGGACCTATTACACCTTGATATGTATGCTGATTGTAGCCCTCCTGGTGCTTGCAGTCTATAGTTTGATTCGCTATCGCGGTTTTAGACGTATGCGTTTAGGTGGTAAGTTCCAGATAGTATTGACCCCTATGGCGCTGGTGATGCTACTATCTATCTTCTTGGCTTCGATAGAACATTCTCGCCAAGTTTTTATTGAGACCCAGCAACTGCGATTGACGAAGAAAGCACAATATGTGAAGATGGCTCTGCAGGATATGTATTTCTGGAACCTGGGTATCACTCCTGCCAATACGACAGCGCTCAATGCGAACTTGCGTGAACTGAGTTTTGCATATGAGATGGATATTCACGTGTATGATCTGAATGGTCAGCTGATAGGAACTTCGGTGCCGATGCTCTTTCAATATGGATTGTTGCCCACGCATATAGCGCCTCAGCCATTCTTCTTGGGTCAATCCACTACTGTTCAATATGAGCATATTGGCAATGTGCGGTATCTATCAGCATATACGGAGTTTATCAACGGCAACAATACTAAGATAGGTTATATAGCCCTACCTAGTTTTATTTCACAGAAAGAGATCAATAGTCACTTGCAAGCATATATATTGAAAGTGTTGCCACTATATCTGATTCTTCTGTTGGCAGCGATAGCTGTAGTATGGGGAATATCTCGAATGGTGACCTCCTCGCTGAGTATGGTGGGTGAGCAGCTCAAGCAGCATCGCTTGGGTGAGTCAGGTAAGCATATAGACTACTCCTATTCGGACGAAGTGGGCGAGTTGGTGTCTCACTACAATCAGATGATGGATGCTCTAGCAGACTCTACCGACAAACTGGCACGGACAGAGCGAGAAATGGCATGGCGAACGATGGCACGTCAAGTGGCACATGAGATTAACAATCCGCTCACGCCGATGAAACTCACGCTGCAACAACTACAACGCACCAAGGGTACGGACCGCTTTGATGCAGCGTTTGACCGCTCTACACAATTGCTAATCGAACAAATAGATACGCTGAGCCATATCGCGCAATCTTTTTCTTCGTTTGCGAAGATGCCCGAGGTGAATCCTACCAAGGTGGATTTGGCGGCCAAGCTGTCGAACTTTGTCGTACTGATGCGTAATAATCCGTCGGATATACCCATTCGCTATGTGGGACCCGACAGTGGGGTGATGGCAATAGCCGATGCAGACCAGATCACGCAAGTATTTACCAACATCGTGAAAAACGCGGTGCAGGCTATGCAGGGGCGAGCAAATAGCGATATTATTATCATTTTCAAATCGTTGATACAAAACGAAAAGGCCGTAGCGGAAGCGGTTCGCAGTTCTGCGGCAGAATGGATAGAAATCTCTATTTCGGACAATGGCCCAGGTATAGCCAAAGAAGCGAGAGAAAAGATATTTGTTCCTAATTTCACGACAAAAAATACGGGAGCAGGTCTGGGATTATCTATCTCGAAGAATATCGTAGAGGGTAGTGGTGGTCATATCACTTTCCGTACTTCGGAGGCAGGTACGACGTTCTATGTCTATCTCAAGAAAGCATAACGAATACGATTACTAGTTATGTTAAGATTTTTTTCGAAAAAAATAACAAAGGTATTGCATACATGCAAAAAAAAATGTACCTTTGTGGCGTCTTTTGTATAATAACTTAAAATAGTACAACAATGAAAGTAATGGACATCATGCAGCATCTCGCTGCGAAGCATCCAGGCGAGTCAGAGTATCTGCAAGCCGTACAAGAAGTTCTTGAGTCAATAGAAGAGGTTTACAACCAACATCCAGAGTATGAGAAAGCAAAGATTGTAGAGCGAATGGTAGAGCCAGATCGTATCTTCACATTCCGTGTTACTTGGATCGATGATCAAGGTGAGGTGCAAACCAACTTGGGATATCGTGTACAATTTAACTCAGCTATTGGTCCTTACAAAGGTGGATTGCGTTTCCACAAAGCTGTTAACCCAAGTATGTTGAAGTTCTTGGGATTTGAACAAACCTTCAAGAATGCGTTGACAACCTTGCCAATGGGTGGTGCTAAGGGTGGTTCAGACTTTGATCCAGTAGGCAAATCCGATGCTGAGATTATGCGTTTCTGCCAAGCATTTATGTTGGAGTTGTGGCGTAATATAGGTGTAGATACCGATGTACCTGCAGGTGATGTGGGTGTAGGTGGTCGTGAGATTGGCTTCCTCAACGGTATGTATCAAAAGCTCGCTCGCGAGTATCACACAGGTGTGTTGACTGGTAAAGGTATGACTTGGGGTGGATCTATTCTCCGTCCAGAGGCAACTGGCTATGGTGCGTTGTACTTCACAGAGCATCTGTTGCATCAAGCAGGTAAGTCTATCGAAGGTAAGACGGTAGCAATCTCTGGCTTCGGCAACGTAGCTTGGGGTGCCGCTCAAAAAGCAACCGAGTTGGGTGCAAAAGTGGTGGCTGTGTCTGGTCCTGATGGTGTGTGCGCTATTCCAGAAGGTATCACGGCAGAGATGATTGACTATATGTTGGTTATGCGTGCTAGCAACCGCAATAAAGTGCAAGACATGGCAGACAAGTTCCCAGGTCAAGCACAATTTACCGCAGGCAAGAAGGCATGGTCAGTACCTTGCGATATTGCGCTGCCATGTGCGTTCCAAAACGAACTTAGCGAAGACGATGCTAAGGAATTGAAGGCTAATGGCTGCTGGTGCTGCTGCGAGGTAAGTAATATGGGTTGCCAACCAGGCGCAATTCATTACTTCCAAAACAATGGCGTACTCTTCGCTCCTGGTAAAGCGGTGAATGCAGGTGGTGTAGCTACTTCGGGCTTGGAGATGACACAAAACTGCGAGCACCTGAGCTGGACAGCACAAGAGGTGGATACTCGTTTGCACCAAATCATGGAGTCTATCCACGAGCAATGTGTGAAGTTCGGTACACAAGCGGATGGCACAATCGACTACGTGAAGGGCGCTAACATCGCAGGCTTTATGAAAGTGGCTCAAGCGATGCTGGAGCAAGGAATTATTTAAGAGGCTATAAGGTGATAAGGCTATAAGGCGATAAGGCGATGAGGTGATAAGGTGATGAGGCTGGAGGCTAAGGATAGAAAAATAGCGTGTCCGAAATGGACACGCTATTTTTGTGGAATGGTATGTGGGATTAGTCCACCTTGGTCATAGCCTTGACGATGACGTCTTTCAAGGCCCAAGTATGAGGCGTGTCAGCAGTCTTGTACTTCCATGCGATGTGGCACTTGTGACCAATCATCTCGGCTGGCAAGTTGAGAACACCTGATTCGGCATAGGCAGTAGTCTCGTAGGAGAATCCCTTGATCTCTACCCAAGTGGCAGTAGCGATGTTGGCTGGGTTGCCATCGAAATCTTTGGATACCACTACGGTGTATTGATTCTGGAACTCAGCAGGAATAGCTACGCTGAACTTGTACTTGAAATTGAGTGATGCCTCTGACATCTGGGTCAGATCCAGAGCTGGAGTGATGAGCCAGTCCTCGTTGTTCGCAGCATTGATCTCGGTGCGCATATTGGTAGTTTGACGCTTATATTGCCATTGTGCATCTCCCGCAATGTTAGCCACAATGAATGTGTCTATTGCGTCCTTTGTACCAAGGTTCTGCTCAAAGATTGTTACCTCGACTGGCTCTGGTTTGGCAGGTGCGAGGAGTGGGTTGGTGGATTTCCAGATGTGTGCAGCACCTTTACCTACGGTCTCGTATGTGCCGTTGTAGTTGGTTAGTTCGCCGTAGATAACGACAAAATCGCCAACTGCCACAGCATTGGGATCGGTAAGTTTGGTTCCATCCAAACCATATACTTGGAAAGCCATGAAATCTTGACTGGAATTAGCACCTTTTTCCTCTTCCATATAGAATTGTGCATTGCCATATCCAGAGACACCACTGGCGTGGTTGTTGTGCAGTTTCTTAACGAAGCCCATCACGTAGTGTTTGGTACCCGATGTGGAACCACTTTCTAATGCGGCGCAGATTTCGCGAGCCTGAGCCACAGTGAGTGCTTCAGCAGGTACGTTCCAACCAATGGTGTCGGTAAGGGGCTCTGCAGGGAGGATAACAACAGGTTGGTCTGGACGGTCGGTTGGACCGAAAGGAGGGATGGCCATTTCACAGGCGGTTAACATCGCTATTGATGCGATGAAAATAGGTAACGATAATCTTTGTATCAATTTCATATTTAGTAAAATTAAAAGTCGTATAAATGATTGAAAAAAAGTCACCCACAAAATGAGCATGCAAAGTTACAAAATCTTCGTCATATATGCAAAAATATGAGCGGAAAAATGAGATTTTACGTTTTTGTTGGTTGATTTTGGTGGAAAAGATTATTTTTTATTAAAAATATTTTGTAGAATCAGAAAAAAGCAGTAATTTTGCACGCTGAATTGCGGACGTGTGTTTGTGCCGCAGTTAGAACGCGTTTTAAATTAATATTTTTAGGAGGATAAAACTATAGCAAATCCACAAAAAGGCCCCCAACAACGTCGTGGCCGCGTAGAGAAAGAAATGCCTAATCGAATCAATGATAAGATTCGTGGCGTGAAGGAAGTTCGCCTGGTAGGCGATAATGTAGAGCAGGGTGTGTATTCGTATGAAGAAGCAATGCGCATCGCGGATGATCAAAACCTGGACTTGGTGGAGATCTCAGCCAATGCGGTGCCACCTGTATGTAGAATCTTGGATTATCAGAAGTTCCTCTATCAAAAGAAACGCAAAGAGAAAGAGATTAAAGCAAACTCTGCGAAAGTGGTTATCAAAGAGATTCGTTTTGGACCTCAAACCGATGAACACGATTACAACTTCAAACTCAAGCATGCGCAAGAGTTCTTGAAGGATGGTAATAAGGTGAAAGCGTATGTGTTCTTCCGCGGACGTAGCATCCTCTTTAAAGATCAAGGTGAATTGCTGTTGGCTCGTTTTGCCAACGATCTGGAGGAGTATGGCAAGGTAGAAGCTATGCCAAAACTCGAAGGCAAACGCATGATTGTCAACATTGCGCCTAAGAAGTAGTTTAGTGAACGCTTCGCTACTGTTTAGTGTTTAGAGACTAGAATATAGTCGTAGGGCCACCAATGGCTGCCTGAGACTTAAAATAAAAAATATTAACAAATTAAATTATTAACAAAATGCCAAAGGTAAAGACTAATTCCGGTGCTAAAAAAAGATTCGCTCTTACCGGAACGGGCAAAATCAAGCGTAAACACGCTTACAAGAGTCACATTCTGACAAAGAAGACTAAAAAACAAAAACGCAACTTGACTCACGTTGCATTGGTAGATGCTTCAAACATGCGTTCAGTACGCGAGATGTTGCTTCTCCGCTAATTATTAACCACCAAATTATTAAACTAGTAAAACTATGCCAAGATCAGTCAATCACGTTGCTTCGCGCAACCGTCGTAAGAAGATTTTGAGCCTCACACGAGGCAATTTTGGTGGCCGTGCAAACGTTTGGACAGTTGCCAAAAACACTTGGGAGAAAGGTCTCCAGTACGCTTATCGCGATCGTAAGAACAAAAAACGCACCTTCCGTGCATTGTGGATTCAACGTATCAACGCCGCTGCGCGTTTGGAGGGTTTGAGCTACAGCCAATTGATGGGTGCATTGAAGAAAGCTGGTATCGAAATCAACCGCAAAGTCCTTGCAGACTTGGCGATGAACCAACCAGCAGCGTTCAAAGCTATCGTTGAGCAAGCTAAGAAGTCTATCTAATTAGATGTGAACAAGAACTGATAAGGTGTCCATGCTTCGGCAAGGCACCTTATTCAGTATTTACTAAGCGCGCGAGCGCGTATATATAGGCACGCGCGAAGCGCGATTAGGAGAACTAGTGGCACTAGTAGCACTAGCGGAACTAGAAAGATTTACTACTACAAATAATAATCAATATGAAAAACTGTTATCTCTGTATTGGCTTCTTCTTATGCTCGGTACTTGGAGCATACGCAGACGCGCTTCCTGGCTTCCGCTATGAAGATGCAACGAAGTTTCAAATCATTAACAAAGGCTGGGATAATACCACCGAGCCTTATACTCGTCTTCCTCAGCAGTACATGGATAGCTGCCGCGAGGAGCAACAATGGCTCTACAACCATTCTTCAGGTATTGCTGTTCGTTTTGCTACCAATAGCAAACGTATAGCAGCTCAATACAATCTGAAAAACAATTTCCATATGCAACATATGGCGATGACCGGTATCAAAGGCACCGACCTCTATTACCTCAACGAGGAGCGTAATGTGTGGGAGCATGTCAATACCGCTCGTCCACAAGAGAAGAACTTCAAAGCAGACTCTATCCAATCCAAACTCTATGTGGAGAACTTGGATGGCGAGATGCACGAATATATGATCTACTTGCCACTCTATGATGGTATCAACTGGCTGCAAATCGGTGTGGACTCTACTGCCGAACTCACTATGCCACGCGTAGAGAATCCTCGCAAGATGGGCAAGATTGTTATCTATGGTACTAGTATCCAACAAGGCGGTTGTGCCAGCCGTGTAGGTATGGTACCAAGTGCGATGATCCAACGTGAATACAACCTCGAGTGCGTCAATCTCTCCACTTCTGGTAACGCACGCATGGATTTCTATATCGCGGAGGCGATGGCTAGCATCGAAGACGCTATCTGCTATGTCATTGACCCAGTGCCTAACTGCACCAAGGACCGCTGTGATACAGCGACATACGACTTTATAAAGATTTTGCGTACATTGCGTCCGGAAGTACCCATCATCATGGTTGAGGGAATTATGTATCCTTATACACGTCATAATAGCTTCCATGCAGAGTATTTGCCACAGAAGAATGAGGGCTTCCGTCGTGGTTATGAGCAACACCTGGCGGAGAATCCAAAAGGATTGTACTACATGACCCATGACGGACAAGTAGCTCCAGAGATGGAGGGTACGGTAGATGGCGTACACTTGACCGACTATGGCTTCCGTGCGTATGCCGATTTGCTAGAGGTGAAGATCAAAGAGGCATTGGATGACACAGATGTGGATTATGACCTCACTCCTTCTTACAACATTGTTCGCAAGAAATCGCTTTGGGAGCGTTTCGTGGATTTCATTAAGGGATATTGAAAAATAAATTAAATTAATGTATATGAAAAAAATCTTTATCTTCTGTTTGAGCGCAGTAGTCTCATTGGCTACTTTTGCGCAAACATCAGTAAGCGGTACTGTTATTGATGCTGAGAATAGCGAACCGCTGATAGGTGTTTCTATCATAGAGAAAGGTACTTCTAATGGTGTAGTCACCGATTTTGATGGTAACTTCTCTCTATCCGTTTCAACCAATGCAGTACTGCAATTATCTTATGTGGGTTACACTACGCAAGAGATTAAAATAGGCAAAAAGACCAATTTGGGTACGATTGAGTTGGTGGCTGAAGTCGTTGGTCTCGAGGATGTTACTGTTGTCGGACAAATGGCAATTCAACGTAAAACACCTGTCGCTGTGAGTCAAGTAGCTGCACTCGAAATCGAAGAACGCCTTGGTGGACAAGAGTTTCCAGAGGTATTGAAGAATACCCCTGGTGTACACGCTAACAAACAAGGTGGTGGTTGGGGCGACTCCGAGATTTATATGCGTGGTTTTGCTTCTGAAAACGTAGCCGTCATGGTCAATGGTATTCCGATGAATGATATGGAGAATGGTACGGTGTATTGGTCTAACTGGCAAGGATTATCTGATGTTACTTCTGTGATGCAAACACAACGCGGTTTGGGAGCAAGCAAGGTAAGTGCACCTTCTGTGGGTGGTACTATCAACATCGTGACAAAAGGTATTGATGCTAAGCGCGGTGGCTTTATGTCATATGGAATGGGTAATGATGGATATAACAAGATAGCATTCTCTATTTCTACAGGTTTGATGTCTAACGGTTGGGCAATCACACTCCTGGGATCTCGTACATGGGGTGATGGTTATATACAAGGTACTGGTTTTGAAGGATATAACTATTTTGCCAATATATCCAAGCGAATCGGAGATAACCACCAATTGTCGTTCACCGCATTTGGCGCACCACAAAAACACTGGCAACGCTCTGGTAGTTTGACCATGGCTGGTTGGCAAGAGGTGAAGAAGTATATGAACAATGGTATGCACTTCTCACGCTATAATGCCACTTATGGTTATGATGATTTTGGTAATCAAAAGTCAGGTTCAGATTACAACCAATATCACAAACCACAAATTTCATTGAACCACGTATGGCAAATTGACCATAAATCAAGTTTGTCTTCTGTTGCATACGTTAGTATTGGTCGTGGATTCGGTAATACAGCTGAACCTGGTGTCAACTCTAGTTACTCGTATACCGATCTTACTCGCGGTGCTTACAATGGTGCATTGACTACCACTTTCCGTCGCGAAAATGGTACCTTTGACTATGGCAAAGTGATGTCTGAAAATGCTTTGGTAACAGACAAAAATGATCCACGATACAATGCAGATAGTTATACTGGTTCACAATTGATTATCGCTGAAAACCGCAACTATCACAACTGGGTAGGTTTGGTTAGTACGTATTCTACCAACTTCAAGGATTGTATTGATTTCTATGCTGGTGTAGATGTACGTTACTATAATGGTATTCACCAAGCAGTCATCTCTGATTTAATGGGCGGCGAGTATTTTATTGACGCTACTCGTACCACCAGTGTGGATCCTAAATACAATTACCACGCAAATGATGTGAATTGGAGAAACGAGAAACTGGGTATCGGCGATGTCGTTTATCGTGACTATGAAGGTCGTGTAATGCAAGAAGGTGTTTTCGCTCAAGCAGAATACAACAAAGGTAATTGGGCTGCCTTTTTGAGTGGATCTTTGAGCTGTACAAGCTACAAGCGTATTGACCACTTCTACTATGATGAGACGAACAATGAGTCTGCATTGGTTAGTTTTGCAGGTGGTACTATTAAGACAGGTTTCAACTATAATATCAACAATTGGAACAATGTCTTCGTAAATGTTGGTTATATTTCACGTGCTCCTAAATTCTCATACGGCGCGTTTATGTCATCTAATACGAGTAATGTGCTGAATGTAAATGCTAAAAACGAGCAAGTCGCTAGTGCTGAAATAGGTTATGGTTTCCATAATGAAATCATCAATGTGATGGTGAATGGATATTTCACCGAATGGATGGATAAAGCTATGACCAAGACGGGTACAACCGATCAACAAGAAGACTATTTCATGAATATGACTGGCGTAAATGCACGTCACATGGGTGTTGAAGTTGAATTGAAAGCACGCCCAACCAAATGGTTAGAATTGAGTGCGATGTTCTCATGGGGTGATTGGACATGGGATAGTGATAGTGTCAAAGGATATATGTTTGATGAAAAAGGCACTCCTTTGGCTTTCAACGAAAAGAAAAATGGTGTAACGAGTACTCCTGCCTCTGCAATTGGAGCAGAAGACCATGCTTGGGCAATGGTTAATATGAAAGGTATTCACGTGGGTGGTTCTGCACAAACTACAGCCAATGTGGGAATTATGTTCAAACCATTCAAAGGTTTCCGCATCGGTGGTGAATATACTTTGCAAGCACGCAACTATACCTACTATAGTTTCAATGGTAGCAACCTTAACGTAGGTAAATCAATGTCTGTAATCGAACCTCTGATTTTGCCAGTAGGTGGAGCGCTTGATTTGCGTGCAAGCTATCACTTTGAGATTGGTAAGTGCAATGCTACTATCTCTGGTAACATCAACAACTTGCTTGACCAATATTATATAGAGAAAGCTTGGAACCCATCTTCCATTTCCTCTACAGGTGGAGAAGCTAACATGGATAATATCCACTTCTTCTATTCATATGGTCGTACATTCAACTTACGTTTGAAATTGGCTTTCTAATTCATAAACCACTAAAAATCAACAACAATGAAAAGAATATTTAAATACACATTGATTGCACTATCATTGGTTTTCGCTTCTTGCCAAGATTGGTCTATGAATCAATTAGAAGAGCATTTTGGAAAAGAGGAAACTACTATTCAGGATGTGCGTACTATCAGTTATACGCTTACCTCTGCTGATTATACTGCAATTGTTAATAATGCAGAGAATCAGAGCATTGCCCTCTCTCTTGAGGCAGACTCTGTAGCTTACAAGAAACTCATGCTCGTAGATTCCCTCAAGTATTTTGAGTCAGATTCGGTCGCTGCATATTACTTGCCTGCCTTTATCGCGAATAAGTTCTCCTATTTAGATGCGGGTAGCAATGTCAAAATTGCTTTCCAAATGCACAACCCTGCACCAGAGTATATGACGTTAATGGAGCATATTGAGACGTTCAATGTCTCTGATGAAGCATATACCTATGTTTGGGGTAACAATGTAGATGTGCCTTATCTCACGCCTGCAACCGAGGGAAAACTCTTGGATATGGTACAAAAATCCTATACGGGTACTTTAGCAGACGGTGTATATGCTATTCAGTATGATTATTCTGCTGCTGAACCAGCATTTGCTACCGCAGATGAAACTACTACTCTATCACATGAAGACTATGTGGCATTGGCTAAGTATGTGAGTGATAACAAAGATTCTGAGTATTTTGAGAAAAAAGATAAGAAGCATGAGATTGATTATTACTTAGGCTCAAATAGTAAGCAGAATTATATCAATTCTGATTATGCGACATGGCGTAAAAAATACGATCCTGAGAAATTATACAGTGCATTATCAGACGAGGAGTTGCAAGCTTTGCATGCAGAGCGTTTGGTAGAGGGATTCACACAAGTGGTTCTGCCAACCTATTTCCCTAACCCACGTATGGGCGTATATACCATATCCTTCTTGATGGGTGAAGACCAATCCAGTCTTACACGTGAGTCCCTCACCTTCATGTATGCGGGTGAATATAAGTGCACCGCTTGTTCTTTTACCGATGAAGAGGCTACTGTAGTGACTCCTTCTATTGATACTACATCTGTTGGCTCACGTGCAGAATTGTTCCTTGTTGCTAATGGACAAATCGAATTCTTTACTGCGGAGGGCGTGACTCCGTTGGTACTTACTCCTGCTGATTATCAGTTGCTTGGAGTGGAAGTGCTGGATCGCCCAGAGCGCATTATTCCTAAACTGTTGAAGAATAAATTCCCATTTGCGTCATTTGGTACTACTTATCTTGTTGTTTATCGCAATGCAAGCAAAGTGCTAGCTGCTGGTCGCTATTCATTCAACGGAACTGACTGGAATGTGATAAAAGATAGCAAACAAAAGATTTCTACTTTCCTCCATACAGGTTCTGAATGGAGTGCTTCTACGGCTGTTTATTTGGCAGAAAGTTTTGCTAACCAAAGCCAAGGAGACTTTACCATCCAAAACGTATTGCTTACAGGGCCACTTTCATACGTATGGCAACCTACTGCTATCTATGGTATGAAGGCATCGGCTTATGTAGGTGGCGCTAACAACCAATCAGAAGCATGGGTAGTATCTCCTTATGTAGATCTGTTAGAAGCATCTAAACCAGTTCTTGTCTTCGAGCAAGCTCGCAAGTATGGTGTTGATTTCCTCGCAGAGTGTTTCGTGATGGTATCTGTCAACTATGAAGGTGATGTTACCGAGTGCGATTGGGTACATATTCCATTCAACCAAGATGAGAATGGCAATTATATTGTACCTGATGGTTCTTCTTGGGATTTCATGTCAACGGGCAACTTGGATCTCTCTGCTTTTGCTGGACAAAAGATTACCATTGGCTTTAAGTATACCAGTTCATCCGCAGGTTCTGCAACATGGGAGTTCAAAAACTTAGTTGTTAAAGAGTTAAAATAATATATTAAAATCACAAACATTATGAAGAAAATTTTCTTATTGGCTTCTTTCGTAGTTGCCATGTCGTTAAATCTCTTCGCACAGAACGACACTGTGTACTACATCAGCTTCAAAGAGTCTATGGGCTCTTGGAGCATTGATGACAAGGTAAAACCTGAGGCAGTTAGTACCATTTGGCAGCAAACTGCTCAATATGGTATGAAAGCATCTGCTTATGTGGGTGGTGTGAAGCATGTAACTGAATCTTGGTTTATTTCTGCTCCTCTGGACTTGACTTCTTGCACCACACTCAAGATGGAGTTCAACCAAGCACTCAACTATGCTACACCTGACTATGTGTCTGTAAAGATCACAAAGGATGGTGTGAATTGGGAGAAACTGAATGTGCCAACTATGCCAGAGGGTAAAAACTGGACTTTTGTTCGCTCTGGAGAAATGGATATCACTCCTTATATCAGCGACAAGACCCAAATCGCCTTCATCTATACTAGTGATGCTGCTGCCGCTGCTACATGGGAGTTCGATTGGATTCTCTTGAGTGGTGATGGCAAACGCATCGTTGAGCCAGAGAAACCAGTTGAACACATTTCATTGGCTGATTTCGTTACCAAGGCTGATCCTACTACTCGCTATGAGGTGACCGCTACCATTTCTGAAATGAAAGACAACTATTATGGTAACTTCTGGATTACTGATGGCACACACAATGTATATGTATATGGTCTTGCTCATGGTGATCAAAACCGCAATGTGGTTGACTCATTTAATATCGAGACTGGTGACGAAATCACCCTTTCTGGTATGTATTTGTGGTACACTAATGCTGCGGGTGAATCATACGCTGAGTTGATGAACGGACGCTTCGTAGATGTAAAGCATGCTCCTGTTGTTGAGGAAGTAACTATGGATTACTATGGTGAGAGCGCTGATATCGAAGGCGGTCACGAGTTCTTGCTCGAGTGCTTGCGATACAAAATTGCAAACGGCAATAATATTGATTCTGTGCTTTATACACTCAACTTCGTTGCTGCTAGCAAACAAAACATCGAGGGAAAATACACTATCACAAGCGATAGCTTGATTGCTGACTATACATCTATCCAATATGGTTCTAATGAGGAAATGTATTTCAATGATGGTAATGTAAGAATTTCTGCTACTGGTAATAAGCAAGATACGATTATTGATGGCAATGCTTATGTGGCTTATGAGCACGTAGTAGATATTTATTTGAAACAACACATTTATCACGCAGAAATCGCGGATAGTATCGTGGATACTAATTATGAAACCAAAGTACTCACATTACCTCTCATTGCTGTCGGTGATGATGAAGTTATTGTCTTTGATGGTTCTAAGACTTCTGTAGAAAATCTTAAGAATCCTATCATCAACGACAACAAACGTTACAACCTCATTGGTACAATCGTTGACGAGCAATACAAGGGTGTTGTTATCTTGAATGGTAAGAAGTACATTCAATAATTAGCCCGCTCATAATAACAAAATAAGGTTGCGAATTCGCAACCTTATTTTGTTATTCCAACCTATCTTAAATTCTTCTTCTTCACGTACACCGCACTATTACCGCACAATAACTACACTATTCATTATGGATACTGATAGCTGAGAAGGCCTCGATGTGTCACATTTGTGCCAACGCACGGCGGATGACCATTTGTGTATTTTCGGTATTGGGTACGAGTGGGAGACGAAGAATATTCTTGATCATTCCCATCTCGGTCAATACGGTTTTGATGCCGCTAGGGTTGCCCTCTACGAAGAGCAGGTGGATACGATGCCCCATCTTGCTTTGCATAAACGCGTCTTGCTGAGTGACGATCTGCTTCATTTCCTTGGGCCATGCATTGCTCGCCACGCTAATAAGTCCCGCTCCACCAGCCTTGACCATCTCGTATGCGAGGTCGTCGTCGCCACTGATGACTGCAAAATCGCCGTTGGCAATGGCGATGGTCTCAGAGAACTGCTCTATGCTGCCACAAGCCTCTTTGATACCCATGATCTTATTGGGATAAGCTTCGTATATACGGCGAGTGGTATCGGGTAATAGGTTGACCCCTGTGCGTTTGGGTACGTTGTACAAGATTACGGGTACAGGACTTGCTTTCGCCACTTCGCAGAAATGCAAGTACAATCCCTCTTGTTGTGGTCTATTATAATAAGGTGTGACGGATAGGATACCCGCAAAATGTTGCTTGAGTATATCTTGCAACTCTGTGATTCGCTCTACTACAGCTGCAGTACTATTGCCTCCTACGCCTAGAATAAGTGGGAGACGACCTGCCACTTGGTTGACCACGTGGCTGATGATCTCATCTTGTTCCTTATGGGTAAGGGTGGGGACTTCGCTCGTAGTACCTAATATAACGAGGTAATCGGTCCCACCTGCTATCTGATGTTCTATCAATGTAGTAATGGCGGGAAAATCAATCCTACCTTCCTCCGTGAAAGGAGTAACTAATGCTGTACCTAAACCTTTCATATATATTAATTATTTCCAAACATTTCTATATATCGTACAATCTGTTCGAACAAGAAGTCGGGTGTCGGTTGCGAAGGCGTGTTGATTGTAAGGTCGTAAATACCTTCTCGCACAAATCGCCCCACTTTGAAATCCGCACGGATGTCCATTGCCATGTACTGCATGGTGCGTGATGGTTCTTGGGTTAAATCAATGAGTACATCAAAATGCCGAGCCACTAACAGCTCTCTTTCTTCTGACTTAGGACGTTCGGTAAGCCAACTGATGTGTTTCTTATCTGGTGCGGTGAAAAGCACGACCTCTTTGTTGGATTGTTCCAAGTGCTGGATGATATGTTGCACATTGTTGTTAGGATACAACATAGCCACGCTACGTACTTTGTTCCACTTGGGAATTGATACATGGCGCACAGCTTGGTGCTTTAAAAACCATTGAAATATTTTTTCTCTTAATTTTTCCATAGATAATTATGAATTTTGAATTAAGAATTATGAGTTATGGATTAATTCGAGGAATTGCTCTTCGGTCATCAGTTGTACGCCGAGTGCTTCCGCTTTCTTTCGCTTCTCCGGACCCATATTCTCGCCCGCGAGAATGAAACTGGTCTTCTTGCTCCCGGATCCCACATTCTTACCTCCGTGGGCTTCTATCATCGCTTTGTATTCGTCGCGTGAGTGATGGCTAAACACGCCCGACACCACAATGCTCTTGCCTAGCAGTATATCGGATTGGGGTGCCTGCTCCTCCTCTTGGCTCTCCATCTGCACACCTGCTTCGCGTAGTCGGTTGATAATCTCCAGATTGCTGAGGTCATTGAAGTAGGCGATGATGTTGTTGGCTATCTGTTCGCCCACATCATCGATGGCAGTCAGTTGCTCCACGGTTGCCCATTGCAGTTGGTCGATGCTAGGGAAACGACGGGCAATCTTCTTGGCGGTTGTCTCGCCTACCATGCGTATGCCCAAGGCAAATAGCACACGTGTCCAAGGCACTTGTTTGCTGGCTTCTATACCTGCCAACATGTTCTGTGCTGACTTCTCGCCGAGACGCTCTTGACGAGCAATATCGTCTAGCTTGAGGTCGTAAATATCGGCGATGTTGTGGAGCAGACCTTGGGAATAGAGTAGGTCGATGGTCTCGCTACCCAAGCCGTCGATATTCATCGCTTTGCGCGAAACGAAGTGCTCCATCTTGCCCTTAATCTGAGGTGGACAACTCGCCTCATTCGGGCAACGCCATGCCGCTTCGCCTTCTACACGCACAAGAGGGGTGCCACATTCGGGACATTCTTTAGGGAAGAAGGAGAGGGGGGGATTTTTGGAAGACAACTTAAACAACTGTTCCGCTTCGCCAACATTGCTCAGCGGCAAGGAAGGCTTTCCATCAGCAAGCGCCAATGTTGGGCGCGCGCAGGGGTTGTCTATGTTGTCTTTAGTATTTTGCTCGTTGTCGTGTGGTGTTACTTCTTTGCCGATGATTTTCGGAATAATCTCGCCACCTTTCTCTACCCATACCATATCGCCTTCGCGGATGTCGAGTTGGCGAATGAAATCCTCATTGTGCAAGGTGGCGCGTTGAACCATGGTACCAGACAACTGTACGGGTTCTAAGTTCGCCACAGGAGTCACGACACCCGTGCGCCCGACCTGATAGGTGATAGCATTCAGGCGGGTGAGTTGTTTCTCCGCGGGGAATTTATATGCTATTGCCCAGCGAGGGGATTTAGCGGTATAACCCAATTCCTCTTGGGTAACCAAATCATTTACTTTCAGCACAATACCATCGGTGGCTACAGGCAGGTTTTTGCGCTCGGTATCCCAATAATGGATATACGCCATCACTTCTTCTAGTGAGTGGCATACCTTCACGGCATCGCTGATTGGGAATCCCCATTGTTTGGCAATCTGTAGGCGGTCGTAGTGCTTGGTTGCTGGCAATTCTTCGCCCAGCATATAGTAGAGATAGCAGTCCAAGCCACGACGTGCCACTTCGTTAGGATCTTGTAATTTCAGCGTACCTGATGCTGCATTGCGTGGGTTGGCAAATAGCGCATCACCTTGTGCTTCGCGCTCTTTGTTTAGGCGCTCGAACGACTCCCAAGAAAGTAGCACCTCGCCACGGAGTTCCACGAAATCGGGTATCGGGTATCGGGTATCGGATATCGGAAGGCGTTGTGGAATCGCAGCAATAGTCTTGATATTTTCCACTACATTATCGCCTTTTACGCCGTCACCGCGAGTCAAAGCTTTCGTTAAAACACCATTTTCATACCAAAGCGAGATACTCAATCCATCAAACTTCAACTCGCACACGATCTCCACATTCTCTGGCAGTTTGCCAATCCAATCGGCTATCTCCTCACGCGAGTAGCTATTACTTAGCGACAACATCGGATACTTATGCGCCACCTGCTCAAATCCCTTGCCTTTCGCCTCTCGCCTTTCGCCTTTCGCCTCTAAACTAACGCTCTTGTGAGCGTTTAGGTCCGAACCCACTACCTGCGTAGGCGAGGTGGGGTCGAACATATCGGGGTGGAGTGCCTCCAAGTCTTGCAGTCGACGGAGTTTTTGGTCAAATTCGTAGTCGGACATGGTGGGTGCATTCAATACATAGTATTGATAGTTAGCATGCTCCAACTCTTTTCGCAAAGCAATGATTTCTTCGCGCTCTGGTGCTTCTATTTGTGAGAATAGATCCATGTTTTGAGGTACGAACTATTGAGTATGAAGAGACTAAGGCACTAATAGCTTGGTCTGCCAGCATTTGCCATTGCCGTAGATATTCAAGATATACAATCCTTGTGGTAGTCCGTTGATGACTTGTTTTTGCTCGGTGATATGCTCGCTCTTGATGAGATTACCATCTATACGATATACCGCATAATACCCGCCTTGTGCGTGCTGGATATAAGGTATTGCGTTGTGGTAATAGACATCATAGCTGTTGGTGGTAATGTCACCATTGTTGTTGTTTACCATCGTACTATCTAACTTCAATCCTACAATGACTGGGTCGTGATCCGAACAGCGGAACATGGTTTGGTCATTGGATGCCTCGTAGGTATATTCATCGCTTTCGTCGGAGTTGATGTGATAGGCTACCATGCCCGTTACTTGTGGATATAAAGTACTATTGCAAAGTGCGTGATCCAAATATCCTAATTGCCCGCGATAGGTGTAGCTATAACTGCTATCGGCATGGAAGGCGCGGTGTAGATCTGTCATACCATCCTCTCGCAGCACAGTGATAGGATCTTCCATGGCATAGGCATTGAGGTCGCCCATGATTAAGATATCGCTATCGTTGTAGAAGGCACAATCTTTCGCGTAGTTTGCCAGCAAACTCTGCGCCTCTTTCACGCGATCGGCATTGAACTTACCTTGACCGTCACCCTGGTCTGCGTTGGCGCCAGATGCAGAACCACTTTTCGCCTTGAAGTGGTTGACAGAGAAGAGAAATTTCTCTCCCGTCTTTTTCTCCATGAAAGCTTGTGTCTTTTTGCGTTCTTTGACGCCCGTATTGTTGTGGCGCAACGTTTTGTAAGGTTCTAAGATATCACTGCAATATACGAATCCAGCTTTGGTATAAGAACCAGACGCGGATCCGCCATCGTTGATGTAACTAAATCTGCGACCAGTGTTGCTACTCAAATCCGCTGCTATTTCAGCCAAAGCTGACTGCCCCTGCTCAATCTCTACAAAGCCATACAAATCCGCATTGATTTTAGCCAATGCTTTGCTCACTTTAGCGCGCTGCTTGGTATGATCGGCTTGTGTATCAGGACCATATCCCGTACCAAAGCTACTTGTAAGGTAGTACTCTAAGTTCATACAGCAAACGATTACAGAGGCTTTACCGCGCATGTTGACTGCTGTAGAATCATATCCTTGCTCCAACTCTGCGCGTGTGTTGCCGCGCCAATCGCATGATACGAGGCTCACCTTATTTTGGCTATTGACTTTGACCTTAAGATTGTGCAAGCGTTCGCCCAAACGGTGATAACCGCTTACGCCTGTGAGGTTGATGGTGGCGTAGGCGTTGAGTGAAAGAATGGAATTGTATTCATCAGACAATGGGAGAGCCTGGTTGGTAGGCTGATAGACACGGTGTGGGGAAATGGAGTATGAACCATTGTAGTTGTTGCATACGTAGAATGGGGTAGTGAACTCAATGGTTTTGCCCACGTATTTCTGTAGGTTTGTGTAGGTCCATGTCTCTGGATCGCTGATGGTGATCACGCCGTCGGTCTCTATATCTTCACTGCCGCCCACTTCCTCTCGTGATAGGAGTATCACGGTGCCGTTTTTGATCTCGGGGGTGGAGTTGTAGCGCATGATGTTGCCTGTAATCGAAACTTTGTCGCCCACCATCATCACTTCAGGTACGGTACACCAATAACTCTGAAATACCTGACCGCCGTCTTTCGTGTCGGCCATCCAGAATATCTGTTGCCCGCGAGATAACTTGCCGTCGGTGGCTGTTACGTAGCCCACCACGGTGTAGGTCTCGCTAGTGGGTTTGTTGTGTCCCAATCCCGAGGCTATTCGAGCGGCTTCTGCGCAAGTAATCTCAGTGGAAGCACCAAGTAGTGAGAAATGAATACAAATGCAGATGAGTAAACTTATACCTTTTTTCATAAAAAATACATTCTTCTATTTAAGCGTGCAAAGGTACGAAAAAAAAAACATATATGCAATTTTTATTGAATTTTTATAAATTTTGCAGAAATATTTGGTCAATTCAAAAAAAAGCAGTACCTTTGCAAGCCAATTTGGATAAAAGTGTAGCATGCTAGACAAAAAATCACATATAGTCGCTTTCGATTCGCTGAATGTGGGTGTTCATGTGTTTGATTTTCAGCTGGATGATGCTTATTTTTCCGAAATAGAGAACTCAGAGGTCTTGGGTGGTGAGGTTGTGGTGAATGCAACGCTGAATCTGCGCGAGTATGGTTTTGACCTGAAGATAGCAGTAAAGGGATTGGTGCAAGTCACATGTGACCGATGCTTGGATGAGATGGACGTAGCCATCAATGCAGAGGAGAGTGAATGGGAGTGGGATGAAGAACCTAAGCAAATAGACCTGAGTTGGTTGGCATATGAACTGATCATAGTGAATCTTCCTTTGGTGCATAGTCACCAAGATGGTGGTTGTAATCCAGAAATGGATGCACTTCTCCAAGACCACCTCTGCACTGAAGTGGGAGATGAAGAATGATACTCGAAAGCACGAAGTGGAAGATTCGGCAGTTCTGCGTGGTCGAAGATGAAATGGAGGCTGGAGAAAATAAAACTAAAATAAACAAAATAAAATAATAAAGAATTATGGCACATCCAAAAAGAAGACAATCGCACACCAGAACCGCGAAACGTCGTACACACGACAAGGCTAAAATGCCAGCATTGGCTCTCTGCCCTAACTGTGGCGCTCACTACATCTACCACACTATCTGCCCAACTTGCGGATACTATCGTGGTAAATTGGCTGTAGAGCAAGCAGCAGAGGCCTAACGGTAGGCGGTTGATAGGGGGCGTCGAGATGACGCCGAACCTAATGTCGAACAACGCGTATAGGCTCTGGGTGAAGAACTTAGAGCCTATATGTTGAAACCAACCCAAACCTCAACGCTTAAAACCTAATAGAACCCTATAAAACTTTTTTAACCAACTAAAAAAATATGTTTGATTCAAACAATCGCACCCCTCGCCGAGGTGGCTACCGTCAGGATGAGAATCCGCGTGAGCGAAGCGGCGCAACTATGTCAGCGGACGGAAGTGGCTTCCGACCACGTTTTAATCCTAATGCTACTCCTCAAGACGGAGGCGGTCGCAAACGTCAACGATTTACTCGCACAGCAGGTGCTACACGTGTGGAGAGAGTAGAGGCTCGTCCAACGTTTAGAAATGCAAATGGTCAAGGTGCCAATCCTGACAGACCATTTCGTCCACGTCCAAAGCAAAATTCGGAGGTCTATTCTCAACGTAAACGTCAAGAATTTGTTAAGCACTACGAGGATCCAACCAAACCAATTCGTCTGAATAAGTATCTGGCCAATGCAGGTATCTGTTCGCGTCGTGAGGCAGATGACTTTATCCAGGCAGGTATCATCACGGTGAATGGAGAGGTGGTAGATAACTTGGGAGCGAAGGTGTTGCCTACCGATAAAGTGATGTTCCACGATCAGCCAGTTCGTCGTGAACGTAAAGTATATATATTGCTGAATAAGCCAAAAAATACGGTAACAACTACGGATGATCCACAGGAGCGTCACACCGTATTGGATATCGTGCGCAATGCATGCGCGGAGCGTATCTACCCAGTAGGTCGTCTTGACCGCAACACGACAGGTGTGTTGCTACTGACCAACGATGGCGACTTAGCCGCTAAATTGACTCATCCGAAGTTCGGTAAAAAGAAGATTTATGCAGTGACTTTGGATCGCGACTTTGAGGAGGCTGATGAGGCTATCTTGAGAGCAGGTGTAGTCTTGGATGATGAGAAAATAGTGCCAGATGCACTTGAGTTTCCACAAGAAGATCGCAAACATATAGGTCTAGAGATTCACTCTGGTCAAAACCGCGTGGTACGCCGTATGTTTGAGAAAGTGGGATACAGAGTAACGAAGTTAGACCGTGTGTCATTTGCTGGACTGACGAAGAAGAATGTAGCTCGTGGTAAATACCGCTTCCTGACAGCTAAGGAGGTGAGCATGCTGCAAATGGGCGCATTTGAGTAATAGAATAATTGGTGAGTAATGTCTTGGCATTATTCACCAATTATAGTTTCAAGGTGGTACGCGCAAACGCTATTTCACGCAGCTGCGCTGCTATTTCAAATCTTGAAACACAGAAACAAGCCCGAAGGGCATGAAACAGCAAAGCGTGAAACTTGGAAACATGTAATAAACAATAAATATCATGAAAAAAAATCTATTTTTGGCTCTTTGCCTAATTGCCTTATCGCCACTTTGCCTTAAGGCTGAAACTATCCCTGCTACTGATAGTCGCGTTACCTTCGTAGGTCGTACCGCAGTTGATGGCACTGCTGTGTCATTTGACTGGACTGCTACCTATTTTCGTATTGCTTTCTCAGGTCAGAGTCTGACAATGAAAGCATCTGACCTTAAGTTTGGTGCTGCCGATGAAGAAGCTGCTGCTAAATTGCACAACTACTACGCTGTGTGGATTGATTCTCCTACCAGTGCTGAGCCACATCGTATCATCGAAGTGAAGCCAGGTGAGCAAGTGATTGAACTCGTGGATCCTATGTACCTCAAGAAGTCGCGCCGATCTGCACACGACGTCGTTGTACAAAAGCGTACTGAGGGCGAGCAAGGTCGTACCACTATCTATGAGTTTACTGCAGACAAAGGTCAGTTCTTCCCTGCTACTCCGCTCAAAGAGCGTCAATTGGAGTTCATAGGTGATAGCTACACTTGTGGTTATGGTATTGATGCACCTACCAAAGAGGAGAAGTTCTCACCTGAGACTGAGAACGCTTCTCGCAGCTATGCGGCTATCGTTTCTCGCTATTTCGATGCAGACTATATCGCTGTAGCACACTCCGGTATGGGTATGGTACGTAACTACAACTCTAAGTTCGCTAAATGGCATATGCCAGAGCGCTACCTGCAAACCTTCGACATGGACTCTACACAGGCTACCCGCTGGAATGCTGCTGATCATGCCTTCAAACCAGCAATGAGTATTATCTACTTGGGAGCCAATGACTTCTCTGTGTCCATGCAACCTAAGTACGAGTCCTTCCGCGACAACTACTATCGCATTATTAAACAAATGAAAGCGAACTATGGCGAGGATCACCCTGTGCTTTGCGTGGCTACTAAAGCGCACGAATTCCTGGGCGAGTATGTACGTGAGATGGCTAAGAACTGCGGCATGAAGAATGTACAATACCTAGTGTATTGCCCTGCACAACACAACCATACCAACGAGGATTTGGGTGCTGATGTTCACCCTAACTACAACGGTCAAAAGAAGAAAGCATATTCGATCATCCCTTATATCGCTACCATGACTGGTTGGGGATTGCAAGAGGCTGTGGTAGAGTAATTTTGAATTAAGAATTTTGAATTATGAAAAAGTCATTTTTCTTACTCCTTAGCTTCATCGCCTTATCGCCTCTTTGCCTTAAGGCTGAGACTGTACCTGCTACGGACTCTCGCATCACTTTTGTGGGTCGTTCTGTAGTGGAAGATGGTTCGTATCGGTTTGATTTCCCATCTACCTATTTCCGTGTAGCCTTTACAGGCAAAAAGCTATCTATGCGTGTTACGGATACCAAGCGCAACTACTATGCAGTTTTTGTGAATACTCCTACCTCTGCCGAGCCTACTCGTATCGTAGAGGTGAAGGGTACAGATACCATTATTGATCTCGTTTTGCCAGCGGATCTTAAAGCGCTAAAAACCAAAGAGTATCAAGTGGTTATCCAACGCCGTACCGAGGCCAACTGCGGTACGACTACCGTCAAGGAGTTTATCACGGATGGTAAGTTCCTGCAAGCTGAGCCTTTGAAACCTCGCCAAATCGAGTTCATTGGCGATAGCTACACCTGTGGCTATGGTATTGATGCACCATCTCGCCGTGATCCATTTAAGGATGAGACTGAGAATGCTTCACGCACCTATGCGAGCATTGTGTCTCGCTACTTCGATGCGGACTACTTCACGATTTGCCACTCAGGTCGTGGTATCACTCGCAACGCAGGTTCGGGTGTGCCATGGGAGGTGATGACCGATATTTATCAATATACGCTCGATCGTGATTCACTCTCACGTTGGAATGCAGCTGATTGTGCGTTCAAACCAGCTATGACGGTTATCTATTTGGGTGCTAATGACTTCTCATCTGCTATGGCACCTGCATATCATAAGTTTGAGAAGGATTACCTCCGTCTCTTGGGCTATGTGAAGGCTAACTATGGTGAGGATCATCCTATATTGTGTGTTTCTACCAAGGCACATGACTATTTGTTTACGTATGTAAAACAAGTCGTTAAGGCATGCGGATTGAAGAATGTAGAGTATTTGGGTTATTTCCCTGCTCAGCACCACAACACCGACGAGGATTTGGGAGCGGGTTGGCATCCTAACTACAATGGGCAGAAGAAACTCGCTTTCTCCATCATCCCATATATCGCCACCATGACAGGCTGGGGATTGCAGGATGTAGAAGTGAAGTAAGCCCTTAGGCAATGTGAGAATAAGAATACGCCACCTATGTTGCTAAGAATGACATAGGTGGCGTATTGTATATCAATAGGTCTCGGTGATTAATCCAACATTTGTCCGAAGTTGTTGGATAGCTGAATCATTTGGTCATATTCTTCGGGTGAGAGGTCGTAGAAATAGTAGTTGCGTGGGTCAATAGGTTTCCCATTGAGTCGCACCTCATAGTGCAGGTGTGGACCTGTGGATTTACCTGTATTACCTACCAGCGCAATGATATCGGAACGACGTACTTTTTGCCCTTTTCGTACCAGTGATTTGAATAGGTGTGCATACAATGTTTCGTAGCCAAAACCGTGGTCAAGAATAACTGTGTTGCCATAACCTTGTTTCCAACCAGTGAACTTGACGGTAGCATTGCCAGTAGCAAAAATCTCGGTTCCAGTAGGTGCAGTAAAGTCCATACCTTGGTGGAACTTACGCACATGGTACACAGGGTCGATACGCATACCATAGCCAGATGCCACTCGCTTGAGATCTTTGTTCATAACAGGTTGAATAGCAGGTATATTCTCCATGCGTATCTCTTGTGTCTTGGCCATCTCAAGTACCTCGTCATACGATTTAGCTTGTACGTATAGCTCCTTTTCCAGAATATCCACTTTGTGTGTTAAATCAGCAGCTAACTGACTATTGGTCATCTGTGAGAGTTTCTCGTAGTAGTCAATTTTGCGTTGAGTACCTTGTCGGATACTGAGAGGTATAGGTTCTGCGCCAAACAACACTCGGTAGAGGTTGTCATCGCGTTGTTGTAGGTCGGTCATGACAATCTGCATCTGATCCACCTGTTGATTGAGCATTTCCAATTGCGTTTGTAACTCCTCTTTCTCCCTGAGCAGTTGCTTCTCACGAGGAGAGGGGAAGAAGGTGAGGAAGAGGAATAGGAAGACGATTCCTAATACGATTCCACCGAATATATAAATACCCGTTTGGCGTAACCAATAGCCTAAACCTTGTTCTACTTGTTCGAGCGCAAGGGTCTCTGGATTGATTTTGTATTTCTTTTTTGCTGACATATGTTGGTTGTTAGATCGTTCGTTTTGTTCCAAAAGAAGAAATAATTCTTTTGTTTTTGTTTTTCCTCTTTCGTTTTGGCAACGTAAACAGGTTGCATGGTGTATGGATTAATTCCTGTATAGAACATTGTTGTTGCTAATGTCATCGGTGTGGGTGTGAAGTCCTGTACCTGTTCTGGTCGGTAATTGAGGCGTTTGCACTGTTCAGCGAGCTGCTGCATATCACGGTTGGTACACCCAGGATGTGAAGATATGAAATAGGGAATGAGCTGCTGGCGTAATCCTGCTTCAGCATTCACTTTCTCGAAGAATCGATGGAATTTCTCATAATCTTGCCACGCAGGTTTGCGCATGAGTTTGAGTACCTCAGCGCTGGTGTGTTCGGGTGCTACTTTCAGTCGTCCAGATACATGCTTGGTGATGAGTTCGCGTCCGTATGCTTCGCTCATTAGGTCGTAGCGTATGCCGCTTCCGACGAATGATTTCTTGATATATGGTAGGCTGTCCACACGTTGGTAGATATGCATGAGGGGAGCGAAGTCTTGGTTGAGATTCTTGCATATGGTTGGGTACAAGCAGCTGGGGCGTGCACACTTCTCGCATAGGGTCATGTCCTTGCCGTGCATGCCGTACATATTGGCCGATGGTCCTCCGAGGTCGCTGAGGTAGCCTTTCCAGTCGGGTAGATTCTTGAGCTGGTCAATCTGTTGTAGGATACTCTGTTCGGATCGCGATGTGATCTGCTTGCCTTGGTGTGCGGCGATGGTGCAGAAACTGCAAGCTCCAAAGCAACCGCGGTGCATGCAGACTGAGAAGCGAATCATCTCGTAGGCGGGTATATGCTTGTTCTTGTATTTCGGATGCGGATGGTACATGAAGGGTAGGTCGTAGATAGCGTCCAATTCTTCTGTAGTCATCGTGGGGTAGGGTGGATTGACCACTACATAACGATTATCCACGGGCTGAACGATGGTGGCGGCGTGAATCTTGTTGCTCTCCGTCTCGATGAGTCGGAAATTCTCGGCATGTATGCGCTTGCTCTGGAGTGCCTCCTCGTGGCTGTGTAGTTGACAGTGGGTGGTAGATGGTTGATACTGGCTGGTGAGATATGCCGTTTGTGGAATATCATGCAATGGTGCATTGTTTGTTAATCGCTCTGCAATCTCAAGGATCTGCTTTTCTCCCATACCATATACCAGCATATCCGCTTGGCTATCGACGAGGATACTAGGCATGAGTCGGTCAGACCAATAGTCGTAGTGGGTGAGTCGTCGCATAGATGATTCTATGCCTCCGATCACGATAGGCACGTCAGGATAGAGCTGCTTGATGATATTGCAGTAGGTGATGGTGCAGTAGTCGGGTCGCATGCCAGCTCTACCTTCGGGCGTATAAGCATCGTCGGAGCGCAGGCGCTTGGCAGCGGTATAGTGGTTGACCATGGAGTCCATGCTACCAGCCGTGACGGCAAAGAAGAGGCGTGGTCGTCCGAGTTTGGTAAAATCGCGGTGGTCTCCCCGCCAATCAGGTTGAGGCACGATGGCTACTTTGTATCCAGCATGTTCGAGGACTCGTCCGATAACGGCAGCACCAAAAGCGGGGTGATCGATGTATGCATCGCCCGAAAAAAGGATGATATCTAGCTCGTCCCAACCGCGAAGTTGTAGTTCCTTTTTGGTGGTAGGTAAATATGCCTTGAGATCCGTTATCACGATAGTTTTGATTGTGTTTGTGCAAATTTGCGTGCAAATTTACTACTTTTTTTTGATATACACAAATTAAAATAATATTTATGTCGGTAAGGTTGTCTATTTGAAGAATTTTTAGTATCTTTGCAGCAAAATTACAATAAGATGGCAAAACAACGTATATTGATAGTAGATGACGAAGAAGATATTTGTATGATTTTGTCTTATTCGTTGCAGAAGGCAGGTTACGAAGTTTTAATTGCACACAGTGCAGAGGAGGCCTTGGCCAATTATGAAGTAAGCATTAAGAATTGTGAAGTAGATCTGATACTGCTGGATATCATGATGGGCGAGATGTCGGGGTTGGAAATGGCGGATTATCTGCGCACGAACCTAATGGATACAGGAAAATTGCCAGCAATCATATTTCTCACAGCATTGGGTGATGAGAGTACGGTACTTCGTGGATTTAATTTGGGAGCGGATGACTATATCTCGAAACCATTTCGTATCTCGGAGGTGGTGGCTAGAGTAGCGGCCGTATTGCGAAGGGTCGCCTCTACCGCTCAGAGTGAGAAGCAGGAGGCAATGGGTCATGAATGTGTGGTGTATAAGGGTATTGTTGTCAACAAAGCCGATATGTCCCTCAAAGTGGATGGAGAGGTCATTACCATGACGCGCAAAGAGATAGAACTGCTGTGCTATCTACTCTCTCATTCGGGTCAAATACTCTCTCGCGAACATCTGCTTAAGCATGTTTGGGATACGAACGGCTATGTGCTGGAACGTACTGTAGATGTGCATATTACGCATCTTCGACGTAAATTAGGTGCATATGGTAAACATATTGTTACCAAATCAGGATATGGCTATCTGTTTGAATACTAATAATGTATATGTTGGGATAGATATGGACACTGTCAATTGGCAGTAGGAAATGGCAAGTCCTTGTTGGGTATGGATTTTGAATTATCAATTTTATAAAATAGCAGCTTAGCTGCATGAAATGTTTAAACCCTGAAAAAAATGAAAAAGTTGTATTTTTTGCTTCTTTGCTTCATCGCTCTATCGCCTCTTTGCCTGATGGCAGAGACCATGCCTGCTAGCGATGCACGTGTTACCTATGTAGGTCGTACCCTAGTGGAGGGTAGTGATGTATCTTTTGACTGGACGGGCGTGTATTTTCGCCTCTCTTTCTCTGGCAAGTCATTGACGATGCATGCCTCTGATACCAAGTGGGCGGAAAGTCCCGAATGGATGGCAAAGCGTCACAACTACTACAATGTATGGATCGATGCTCCTATGAGTGCCGAACCTCATCGCATCATCGAAGTGGCTAGTACGGACACGGTTATCGAACTCATTGACCCTGCTTATCTCAAGTCATCCAAACTCAAGCAGCACACCGTCATCGTACAAAAGCGCACCGAGGGCGAGCAAGGCAAGATGACGATTCATGAGTTTGCAACCGATGCGAAAGGCACTTTCTACCAAGCTGAACCTATTCGCCAACGCCAATTGGAGTTTATCGGTGCTAGTTACGACTGTGGCTATGGCGTGGATGACACTAGCCGATTGGCTAAGTTCTCCCCTGAGACCGAGAACGCTTCGCGCTCGTTCTGCGCAATCATCTCGCGCTATTTCGATGCGGATTATGTGGTAGTAGCGCACTCAGGTATGGGTGCGGCGCGCAACTACAACTCGAAGTTTGCAGGTTATCATATGCCTGACCGCTATTTGCAAACCTTCGATATGGATTCTACGGCGGCAACTCGCTGGAATGCAGCGGAGTCGGATATCCGTCCTGCATTGACGTGTATCTATTTGGGAGGCAATGACTTCTCGGTGTCGATGCAACCATCCTACGAGAAGTTCCGCGATGGCTATTATCGCCTAATTCGCTCAATCAAAGATAATTACGGCGAGGATCATCCTGTGCTCTGCGTATCTAGCAAGGCACATAGTACCTTGCTAGATTATATGCGCGAGATGGTGAATACGTGTCCTATGTCGAATGTGCACTTTATGGCTTGTACTCCTAGCTTGCACTTGGATACGGATGTGGATCTTGGTGCGGCTATGCACCCGAATTATATAGGTCACCAGAAGTTCTCGTATGCCTATATCCCTTATGTGGCTACGATTACTGGCTGGGGCTTGCAAGATAATCCTGTAAAGTAATCGTTTAAGGAGTTAAGGTTTAACGAATTAAGGTTTAATGAATTAAGGTTTAAGGAATTAAGGTTTAACGAGTTAAGGTACCCTTAAACACTAAGCAGTAGCGGCTTTGCCGCGTCCACTAAACAAAAAATCGCCGTTTATGCATGACATAGACGGCGATTTTGTTGCACTCGATATTTAAATCTTAGTTATTTATAGATTATTATCAATACACAAAACCAAACATCCATAGAGGAATAGAGTTTTTGTAAACATATTCGGTATCATCCTTCACGATATATCCCTGATCTGGAGGCAGTGTAGCAATCTGCTTCTTGGTTTTATTTTTACCTCCTATCTCGAAAGTTAATCCATCTACTTCAAAATCGGAAACGGGCGAGGAGGAAATAAAATGTCCCACGCGAAGCCATGCAAAGAAGATGGTTTCACGAATAGTGCCCATATCAGGGGTGGTGTCGGACAAAACATAGGCTTCGTTAGGGTTGTGCAAATATACCTTTTCTATTTTTTCCAGCAATTTAATGCCAGATGCCTTTACTCGTAATACACCTATCAATCCTGCCTTCTCAAGAAAGAGCATGTATTTGGGTAGCGTATTTCGAGAGATTTCCAAATCACGTTCTAATTTAGCATAATTAGGTTTAAAAGGCACACTTTGTGCCAATACATAGAGCAATTTCTTCAGTTTCTGCACGGATGCTACTTCCATCTCGGCAAACTTAGGAATATCATCTTCCACCACCTGCTTGATTATACCATTCAAACGCATTGCGTAGTTATCCTCTTGGAAGAATGGAAAATATCCTTCACGCAAGTATTGGGTGAATAATTGCAATGGACGTGCCTTGTCATATGGAAAGTCCACCGCACCAGCCAGAATATCTTCTAATGAATAACGTGGTAAATTCCAACCTTGAGATATATTAAGATACTCACGAAAACTAAGCCCAGGCAGTAAATATTCTACTTTCCTGCGGCTTAAATCAGCCCCTCCTTTTTCTAAATCTAAAATAGAAGAACCACTATATACCACTTTTAAATCTGGCATCATATCATAGATATTCTTTATCTCCTTTGACCAGCCATGGTATTTGTGTATCTCATCAATATAGAGATGTTTACCGCCCTGCAACATAAATTGTCGAGCCAAATCCACCAAACGATGTGTGGTGAAATAAAAATCGTCTGCCATCACATATAACGTCTGTTGTGTGTTGTCATATAGGCGAATATGCTGTAAAATCATTGTGGTTTTACCAGTACCTCGTGAACCTAATATGGCAACTAAACGACTATTCCAATCTATCTCATCATGTTTGTCACGAACAAAGGTAGTACTCACTCTGTTGATTAGTTCTCTAGATGTTGCAAATAAATTTTCCATATCTGTAGTATTAAAAATCGCTGCAAAGGTACATAAAAAAAATGAATTGCACAATATATAATGCACTTTTTTGATAAATCTGCATGATAGAGTGTGCATTTTCTTTGTAAATTTGCACTTTCAATAATGCAAAATCGTGGAAAAGCGGAACTTTAAATAGATTGTCTACCTTGTTTATAACCCTCTGTTTCAAGTTAGCGCCAAAGGCGCGTCCACTAAACAGTTTCCTTGCCTTTAAACCTTAAACTCTAAACTTTCAACTGAAAAATTTGCAAATTTGCAAATTTTGTTGTACCTTCGAACATCTGCCTTGGCTTTAATCCCTACACTAGATCATTCCCGTTAAAGCCAATTCCATCGTAGCTACGTTCGCTCAATGCGGTAAATGCTCTAGTATGCTCGCAATATTATTCAAAAATCGGTTACACCTCATTATCCTAGATTTAGCATCTCACATTCAAGCGAGCTTGATTGAGTGCAAAATCTCGGATTAGATAGATAAATCTATCATTTTTGAAAATAATG
>JAZOVR010000028.1:0-3386 GCA_045658785.1 Paludibacteraceae bacterium
AACTTCTGCTTCATACATTCTCCACATAATAAAATCATCTTCTATTTCAGAAAAAGAGACTACATAGGGATATATTTCAGTTTCTGTGATTTCCTCTTTATCAAAATACTCGCAAAGTTTTGGTATCAAGGACTTTTTCGCATAAATGTGTTCTGTTGGATCGTTCATTGAGTCATATCTTGTACCCCAAAAACAAAGCTCATTCTCTCTAAGAATACCTTTTAGGGCTTCCATACTAGTGTAATGATAAATTACGCGTTCTTTAGATTTTTCTAAGACTTCCTTTGCCTCTCTCATAATAAGAATCCTTTTTCGCCTACCACTCTCCCTGCTTCGGAATTAAAGTTAATACTATGGTTATGGATACAAAAAAAGACGTGGGAGAAACTTTCTTGCTTATCCCAGTCATCAGGCCTTCGCATTGCCTTTCCATCGAGATAAGCAACTCAGCCAGCCCACGCCAATCGCGTATTATATAATGACATATGCGCTGCATCCTCACGGATACACTTTCGCACAAAGGTATAATACACTCGGCATGGACGCTTCGTTGCGGTATCTTCTGATGGATTCAAAGTTGCGAAGTTTGATGACTCGAAGATAACGTTCAGAAAACGTCCTTTTCCTGCTCCTCCATGAAACACTTTGTAGAAATAAAACTACAACATGCAGCACTTACGAAGCACGAAATCCATTATGTCTTGACCCATCCATCCCTTCGGGCTGGCTGAATCGGTTGCAAAGGTAGTGAAAAATTTGCAATCGTGCAAATTTTTCAGTTGAAAGTTTAGAGTTTAAAGTTTAAAGGCGGCGACTATGTCGCAGTTTAGAGAACGGCGCAAGTCGCCTACTGTCTAGGGTTTAGGGGTAAAAGAAATGGTGTAGCCAATTTAGCTACACCATTTTCTTTATCAGGTTGAAGAGTTTATACGGCATGTAGCGGAACGGCATATCCACGAAAGTTGGAGTAGAGACTACCGAACGGCGGTGTGAGAATGTCATAAAACTCTCCTTGCCGTGGTAGGTACCCATACCCGAATTACCCACGCCACCAAATGGCATATCATGATTGACAATGTGCATAATCACATCGTTTATACATGTGCCACCCGAAATGGTATGGCGGAGAATATAGTCGCCTTGCTTGCCGAAATAATAGAGTGCCAAAGGGCGTTCACGCTTGGCCACAAACTCCGTAACCTCCTCTATCTGCTTGAAAGTCAATACGGGGAAGATAGGACCAAAGATCTCCTCCTGCATGACAGGGGCGTCAGGGCTGACGTCGGTCAAAATAGTGGGACTCAAATAGCGGTCGGCGCGGTCATAGTGACCGCCGTAGTGTAAAGTTGAGTGTTGAATGTCTAATGTTGAATGTTTAAAGTCAGGGGATACAGCTTTGCTGATTTCATTGACTTTCGACTCTTGACTTTCAACTTTCGACTCATTAGGCAAGTAGCTAATCAAACGCTCAAGAGCCTTGTCGCTGACAATACGGACGAAGTGTTTGGCTTTTTGTGGATCTTTGGTGAGCAAATGTTTCCACTCTTTGACAAGCAGTTTGAGGAACTTATCCTTGACATCCTCGTGAATCATAAGATAATCAGGGGCAATACATGTTTGTCCTGCGTTGAGGGCTTTTCCCCAGGCTACGCGTTTGGCAGCCACCTTGAGGTCTGCATCTTGGTCTATGATACATGGGCTCTTGCCACCTAACTCCAGTACCACAGGAGTGAGGTGTTTGGATGCTGCTTCCATGACCATCTTGCCCAAAGCAGGGCTACCTGTGAAGAAAATCAAGTCCCAACGCTCTGCGAGGAGCATTTGGTTGACATCACGGTTGCCTTCTACAATAGCGATATACTCCTCGGAGAAAGTATTACGAATCATCTCGGTGAGTACACGAGAGACGTTTGGCACATATGGCGAGGGTTTGAGCATAGCCGTACAGCCCGACGAAATAGCACCTACCAACGGATTGAGAAGCAACTGAACAGGGTAGTTCCATGGGGCAATGATGAGGGTGTTGCCCAATGGTTGTTTGATGATCTTACTTGTTGCAGGCATGATCGCCAAGGGCGAACATTTGCGCTCGGGGCGTGTCCACTTGCGGAGATGGCGCAAGTGATTGCGTATCTCGCCATAGACAATGCTGAGTTCGGTGAGGTATGCCTCTTCGTAAGATTTGTGAAGATCTTGCCAAAGGGCATCGGCAAGTGCCTTCTCATATTGGTGCATGGCGGAGGCGAGCTTGCGAAGCATTTGCTTGCGGAAAGGTAGCGCAAGGGTAGCGCCAGAATGGAAGTATGCCTTTTGTTTTTGGCGGGTGGTGGAAATATATTCTTTCATATTATCAAGTTTTTCTGCTACGAATCTGCCTGTTTTCTCTTAGTGTTCCTTCGGCGAAGTTCCTATGAGGTTCCTATGAGGTTCCGATGAGGTCACGATATAGACAGGGGGCAGATAAGGGGCAAGTAAAGGGGTTACTTAGTGCGTCCTGTGAAATTATCCATTGCATGATAGATGCCAAAAACTGTGCCAAAGACGAAGTCAAAGACACGAATTGGCAGAATAGCTTGCCAAAAACGAATGAAATGGAAGCCAAATGGTATGCCGCGGAAAGTGCGGTTGCGTTCGATGGCACGAATAATCTTTCGGGCAGTAGGTTCTGGCTTCTGTATTGGCAAAAGAGGAGACTTCACGCCGTTGAACATTCCCGTGTTGATGAAGTAGGGTGCGATGGTGGTAAAGTGAACATTCGATTTAGCTTCTTGCAGTTCAATGCGAACCGAATCACTCCAACCAATCATAGCCCATTTACTAGCCGCATAGACGGACATCTTAGGGTTGGAAAGCATACCTCCCGCGGAAGCGATATTGCAGATATGACCGCTATTGCGACGGAGCATATCGGGGAGAATCTCCTTGGTGATGATCATTGGAGCAATGGTGTTTACCTCAAATGTGAGGCGGATATCTTGCTCGGTTTGTTGGTCAAATGTTTTGTTGCCGCGGACGATTCCTGCACAGTTGATAAGGATATCTACACCGCCACATTCCTGTTTGATTTGCTGGTAGGTTTGGGCTACGAGTTGGCTGTCGGTGATATCCACCTTATGAATGTATACGCGCCCGCGCGAAGCAAACTCGTCAGCAACAGCTTGCATAGATTGTAGATTGACATCCCAAATAATCAGCGACTTAGCCCCTTTTTCAAGCACCATTCTGCCCATAATCTTTCCAATTCCCGATGCACCACCCGTGATTAGGACATTTTTTCCTTTAATCTTTGTCATGTTTGTAGTTTTTTAATAGTTAAAAAAGTTTTAAAAGTTTTAAGGGTAATGGCAATAAATATGCCAAATCGGCTGCAAAGGTAGTGTATAATT
>JAZOVR010000029.1:0-1169 GCA_045658785.1 Paludibacteraceae bacterium
GGCAATCAATGCGTTTACCAAGTCACTCTCCAAGGAGTTGGGCGCAAGAGGTGTGCGTGTCAATGGCATAGCACCAGGGTTTATCCTCACCGAAATGACACAAGAACTGCCAGAGGAACTGCGTGCGCAATACCTCAAAGATATTGCACTGCGCCGCTTAGGTACCCCAGAGGATGTCGCCAATTTGGCAGTCTTCTTAGCTTCAGACAAAGCCAGCTATATTACTGGTGAAATCATTAATTGTAGTGGAAATATAAAATCATAAGTATATGTCATACAATCTATTAAAAGGAAAGAGGGGAATAATCACAGGTGTCCTCAATGAGCAATCTATCGCTTGGCATGTGGCGAAACGCGCTGTAGAAGAGGGATCAGAAGTATTACTCACTAATACACCAATGGCTATCCGTTTTGGGACAATCAATCAGTTGGCAGCCACGATCAATAGCCCTGTAGTGGCGGCTGACGCAACGAGCGTGAGCGACTTGGAGCACTTGGTTGATACCGCTATGGAGCATTTTGGCGGACAAGTTGACTTCGTTTTGCACTCTATCGGTATGTCGCCTAATATTCGCAAGGGCATTGGTTATCAAGAGTTGAACTACGATTTCTATGCTAAGACCCTTGATATATCTGCCATGTCGTATCACAAACTGCTCCAGACACTCTACAAGAAAGATGCTCTGAGCAAGGGCGCTTCAGTGGTGGCGCTGAGTTATATTGCAGGCGACCGTGCTATGCGTGGATATGGTGATATGGCGGATGCGAAGGCAATGTTGCAATCCATCACGCGTAATTTTGGTATTATCTTTGCGCAAGAGAAAGGAGTGCGCGTAAATACGGTGTCGCAATCTCCTACCATGACTACCGCAGGGCAAGGTATTGAGGGAATGACAGAGATGATTGATACCATAGACCGTATCTCTCCGCTGGGTAATGCTTCAGCAGCAGATTGTGCGGATTATGTGATTACGCTTTTCTCTGACCTTACACGCAAAATCACCATGCAAACACTCTATAGCGATGGTGGGTATTCATCTGTTCTACCTATTTTTTCAGAGAGGTAGCTAGCTAAGATCATAGTTAATATAAAAAATCAACGAGTTTGCGGTTTCCCACATACGCGTTGTTGTTTTCTATAGACTACTATCAATTACGCTTGAACAGAT
>JAZOVR010000030.1:0-1718 GCA_045658785.1 Paludibacteraceae bacterium
GCATTGTACAATAAGCCGCAGATGCTGCCTCTGCCCGAGATGTACGGCAAGAATCTGACCTTCAAAGCGGGCGGCGTTGATGGCTGCGATTGTGCGGAGATTTTGCGACTAATCGAGGCGGGCAAGATTGACACCACGCCACTGATTACGCACCGCTACAAACTCGCCGACATCGCCGAGGCGTACCACCTTTTCGAGAACAAACTGGACGGCGTGATTAAGGTGGCGGTAGAGCCGTAGGAATAACAACAGGAACGAATTTACCAGAATTTAGGAGGCAAACATACTGAGTGATACATCAAGGTTTGCGAGAGAAGAGAAAAAGTTTCGGCTTTTTCTCTTTTTATTTCATAATATTTTATAACTTTGTGGAAAACGATTAAATATTTTCTATATGAACCGCATAAAAGAGGTGCTCGAAGAGCGTGGAATTAAACAAACATGGCTAGCTGAAAAGTTGGGCAAAAGTTTCTGCATGGTGAACTCTTATGTTTGTAACCGCCGACAGCCTAGCCTCGAAGTTCTCTTCGAGATAGCCAAGATTTTGAATGTTGATCCCAAAGATTTAATTGCGAATAAGGAATAATTATGGCTGTCAAGAAATCAGAACTATATAGCACGCTATGGAAATGCTGCGACGAGCTTCGTGGCGGTATGGACGCAAGTCAATACAAAGATTATGTATTGGTAATACTTTTTGTGAAGTATATCAGCGACAAAAGTCGTAGTGATGCAGCATTTGATATCGAAATCCCCGAAGGTTGTTATTTTGAGGATTTTGTTGCACTCAAAGGTAATCCAAATATCGGAGAGGAGATAAATAAAAAGATGCAAAAACTTGCCGAGGCCAATCAACTTGATGGTGTCTTTGTTGCCGATTTTGACGATGAGGCAAAACTCGGCAAGGGTAAGGATAAAGTTGAAACGCTTAGCAAGCTTATCGCTGTCTTCCAGAATGAAAACCTCGATTTTAGCAAGAACAGAGCCGCAGATGATGACCTTATTGGCGATGCCTACGAGTATTTGATGAAAAACTTTGCTACCGAAAGTGGTAAGAGCAAAGGTCAATTCTACACCCCTGCCGAGGTTAGCCGTGTTATGGCGAAGGTTATCGGCTTGAGCAATGCTAAAAATGGCAAGCGAACAACTATTTACGACCCCACTTGTGGCTCTGGCTCGTTGCTATTGAGGGCAATGTGCGAAACGCCTGAAGGAGCTACTGTTTATGGTCAGGAGAAAGATAATGCCACTGTTGATTTGGCGAAGATGAATATGATTCTTCACAACGAGATTTATGCCGACATCAAACAGGGCGATACTATCAACGACCCACAATTCAAGGACGATGATCAGCTTAAAACATTCGACTATATCGTTGCAAACCCGCCATTCTCAACAAAATCGTGGTTGAAAAGTGCTAAAGCAGAGGATGAATACCATCGTTGGGGTGAAGGTATAAAGATTGGCATTCCTCCAGAGAAAAATGGCGACTATGCCTTTTTGCTTCACATCGTTCGCTCATTGAAACAGACAGGTTGCGCTGCTTGTATTTTGCCTCACGGAGTACTGTTCCGTGGCAATGCAGAGGCGCAAATCCGCAAGTATCTCGTTGCCGAAAAGCGATATATTAAGGGCATCATCGGTCTCCCTGCCAACTTATTCTTCGGCACTGGAATTCCCGCTTGCATCATTATCATCGAGAAATCTGAAGCGGCAGG
>JAZOVR010000031.1:0-5638 GCA_045658785.1 Paludibacteraceae bacterium
TACCACGGAAGAGTTAGCACGCCTATCTGGAAAAAGCATAATAACTATCAAACGCCACCTTGCTAAACTAAAACATATCAACTATGTTGGCAGCGGTTATAGTGGTCATTGGGAAATAATACAAAAGTAATTTTCCATCTCTACCATTTTACTGCAGACCTTCGGCACAATCTTCAGCACTAAGAAAAAAAATAACAAAAAAACACCCAAGCGGGAGGCGTTGGTAATCAACACCTTCCGCTTGCTTTAAGCACCTTTTTATGGCAAAATTTACAAATCTTCGGCACAAAACCCTTTCCGTGCCGAAGATTTTTGCAGCATTATTATAGAGGCGCATTATAAGAGCCACCGAAAGCCCATAGAAGTCTCACAGATATCCTTGTTTTGTTCTATGCTTGCGCTGATTCCTCAAAGTGGGGACTTTTCGGGCGCTACGCTCGGAGTGCGTTCCGTCGCACTCCTTCAGGTCGCCTAATCCGCAGCCAACTTTATCTATCTTGCCAAATACAAACATCGGGGATTTCTTATAAATTATTTGGTCAATTCAGATAAAAGCAGTACCTTTGTGCCAACAAACTTACCCCGCTTCTCGTAGATCAGCGCGCTTAGGGTAAGTCTTTTTTTATTATTATGAAGAATGATACCGATAAACCTCTATATTTCAACTAACAAGTACAATTGTTGGAGGTAAACGAATTGACCTTTCAAAACAAGAAAAACACCATGCTTCTTTCGTAGGGACAAATTGTCCCTAGATACTAGTGAATAATCTTGTTGTTACTTATTAGCAAGTCAACCTTCACTACAAACCTTTCGCCACTATCTGCAGTATGAAGGGAAATAACAAAAATGCCAAAAATGTGTAACTCTACACGGAAATATGTGCCAAAAATGTGCAAAGTCACACTTTTTCTATATTTTTATTTGCCCATTTCACAAAAACTACCACTAATTTGTTTGAAAACGTGCAAAAGTGCATCATGATATCAATTGAGAACGTGTAAACTAACACGCAAAAACCAATTGAAAACGTGCTAAATTCTATTTTATGAAACGCAAAATATACATACCAATGATATTAAAATAGAGGAACATATCTGCTATCTACCCCTCTATATGGCAGGCTTGTTGTAACGAAAATAATCATACTGACACTTTTCGATATCAAAGCACCAAAACGCTGAGTATTTATTAAAATTTCTGCGCGTAGCGCAAGGAGCTCCCCCCATCTACCCAAAACAACAAAAAGCACCATACATTACTTTTCTCGCCTGATGGCTCAACGAATATTTTTACAATAAATTGCCAAAATCTTGCTCAATCCAAAATATTTCACTACCTTTGCAGTCTAATTAACAATAATAAAGAACAAGGAACCAAGAACAAAGAGTCAAGACAAATCAGTTACGACTGAGCAGACAACGGTAATAAGTCTTTATTCCTTATTCCTAAATCAAGAACGTATGAGAATACACTTTATAGCAATCGGTGGTGCTGCCATGCACAACTTGGCGATGGCGGTGGCTACCAAAGCAGGATATGTGGTAACGGGGTCGGATGATGAGATATTCGACCCTGCACGTACACATCTACAGGAGGCAGGTCTGCTGCCTGAGGAGATGGGCTGGCATCCAGAGAAAATAACCAGCGACATAGATGCTATTATATTAGGTATGCACGCGCGCGAGGATAACCCAGAGTTGGTACGTGCACGCGAATTGGGGCTAAAGATCTACTCTTTCCCCGAGTACCTCTACGAGCAGACCAAGGATAAGATTCGCATCGTAGTAGGTGGTAGCCACGGCAAGACAAGCACCACCTCCATGATTCTGTATGTCTTGCAACACCTAGGCATCGAAGCCGATTATATGGTAGGTGCTCAGATTGAGGGCTTCGAGCGCATGGTGCGCCTTTCGGACACCGCTAAGTATGCTGTCTTTGAGGGTGATGAATACCTAACTTCTCCGCTCGACTTACGCTCAAAATTCCTATGGTATCACCCCCATGTGGCGATACTCACAGGTATAGCATGGGATCATATCAATGTGTTCCCAACTTTTGATGGATATGTGGACACTTTCCGTAAGTTCGTCGATGGAATCGAGGAAAATGGCACATTTATTTACTACAAACATGACTCTAACTTGTGCGAGATAGCATCCAATGCACGACCAGATATACAACTCGTTCCCTACGAAGCGTATAACAATTCTACACCATCCTACACAACGCCACACAACGCTACACCATTCAAGATCTTTGGTAAGCACAATATGGAAAACCTACAAGCTGCAGCAATGGCATGCCAGCAGATAGGAGTAAAGCCAGAAGACTTCTACCGCGAGATTTCAACCTTCACAGGCGCAAGCAACCGCCTTGAACTGATCGATGAAATCGGCACAAATGTGGCATACAAGGACTTTGCCCACTCTCCTAGCAAGCTTCGCGCGACAGTAAATGCTGTACGCGAGCGTTACCCTGAGAAGCAATTGGTTGCTGCCATGGAGTTGCATACTTTCTCTAGCTTGATGGCAGACTTCTTGCCACAGTACGAGGGCTGTATGGCAAATGCGGATGTGGCATTGGTGTACTTCAATCCAAAGGTGATTGAGCACAAGCGCTTGACTCCAATCACAGCCGAAGAAGTGCGCAAGGCTTTTGGCACAGAAAATGTAGAGGTATTTACGGATAGCCAATTGTTGCAAGAGCGATTGCAATCATTGACATACGAGAATACCGCACTTTTGATGATGACTTCGGGAACATTCGATGGCGTGAATATCCCTGAATTTGCACGGGAATTGATTAGTTCGAATAAAGACAATTCAAAAAAAAAAACATAGTAAACTACCCTATACACATTGTCTAAACTGCGGTGCTGAGCTTCAAGGTAAGTATTGCCATATTTGTGGACAAGAAGCCACTAGTAAAACACCTACTGTTGGTGCATTTTTAGTGGAGTACGCTAATCATGCTTTTATTTGGGATTCGAATTTCTTAAAAACACTTTGGAACCTAATTAGTCGTCCTGGTTATTTGACCAAAGAATTTATTGCAGGAAAGTTTGCGTCGCAAGAACATCCGCTCAAACTGAATATGTTTTTGCTGTTTGTACTAATTACGCTATTCGTCTTTTTTGCGGGTACTGAAAAAATGAACAATTCGGTACATAACCTGACCCACAACGAAGCTGTGGTTGCTGGCGTTCAATTTGAATTTATGATTGATAAAGGAGAACTAGATACCACCCTGTTAAGCCCACAAGATACAGTTCTGTTGTTAGCGCCTCTATTTTTCGCAGACCAGCATCCAGGCTTCATCCGCTGCATAGATACACTAGAATACACGAATGACAAAGGTCTGGACAAATGGATAGCAGTTGTTCCGCATACATTCATTGAGGATAGCATTATTGTGGAGTACGAAAGTGGTTGCTATCGTTTCAACCAGGAATTGAAAGCAGGAGAAAACGAATTGCAGTTGGTGAATACCGTATGGAGTCAAATGGTGAAACTAATAGCTAAGTATTTCCCATTACTCGTCTTGTTTACAGCTCCATTTCTTGCCTTTGCTTTGGGGCTTGTACAGCGCAAGAGTCGGATTCCGCGCATTCATCATTTTATCTTCGCTTTGCATTACACTGCGTTTCTTGAGCTGTTAATGATATGCATCTTCCTGCTGCATTTGACCCTCTCGCCACCTATGGAGTGGTTGCAATGGGTTATGATCATAGGTTCATGCGTCTATCTTACGATTGCCTTCCGCAATGTATATAGAACGACTACATGGACCATGGCGGCACTCAAAGCACTGTTTACAAGTGTAGTTTATATGCTCATTGGCATGGTAATATTTTTTGTGATATTCATTGTGGCTTGCTTCCTAGCTGCTAATAATACTTTGATAAGTTGATTAAGAGTAATTTGCTTAAGGCAGAAAATAGTACATACAATCTCTTCCAACCTCCAAATAATAGGGCGTGTCTTGACGGACACGCCCTATTATTTGGGAGGTTGTTTAATTCTTAGAAATTGTTTTTAGATTCGCAACCCTCTGTATCATCAGCAGGGGTTGGCTCGTAGTTAACGATAGCTTTGTTGCCAGTACTCTTGTAAATTGCCTGCAGTGTAGTGATGATATTATGCTCGGTATCCCATGCATACATGGTACCATCAAACAAACCACCGTTCTCAACGGTAAACTTCCAGCATTTGAACTCAGTATTGTCAAATGCACTAGGGTCAAGACTCATAATGTCTATACCTTTTTCCCCGCAGCCTGTCAATGCAAGAACTGCTACAGCAAAAATCGCAATTAAAATCTTTTTCATTTTAGTATATCTAGTTATGGATTAATACCTTGGTTGAACAAAGATTGCATCCAACGCTTTACGGATTGCATAACGAATATTGTCAGCCTCGGTAGAACCACTATCTTCTGCCTCTGCCGAAGCAATCAGATCATTGGTCTGCGCATCGCGGAATTGGATAATAATGCTTGTTGCATCAAACAGCCATAAGAATCCCACATCACGGTGATCGGTCTCGCCATAATTAAGAACCAAAGTTTCTGCCAATTTGGTTTGATCTAACTGTGGCAATACTATAAAGCCTTTTTGCATAAGATACCCCGACATCATATCGGCAGGATTTGTAGTCTTAGTTACGCCTCCAGCTACATAGTTGCGAGTGATGTTATACACGCCCGTGCTACCAGTCACAGAACCCGTAGGCATGATATAGACATAACGATACTTGTAGAAAGTAGGTTGTACAGAACATGTCGTGGGTTTCAATGTGCCACATGCTGTCATGGTAAATACAGCAAAGAATAAAAGTATTTTTTTATCATATCTATGTAATTTATTGAATATTAACGTTTAGAAGCATCTATCAACTTAACAAATTCTAGCAAATATTTGCGCAATGTCTGCCATTTATTTTCGAGCATTGCATGAATGTGCCGTAGGACATACATACTTTTTATCTTCCGATACTATTGCCACAGAGTCAACGGAAGTCAAGGCATCCCCTATCCCGAGGGAGCAAATTAAGACCTCAATCATTCAAATCTGGGTGCAAAGGTACAATAAAATTTGCGTATATACAAGAAAATAATAGTTTTTTGCTTTTTTCCTAGTGTTTAAAGACGTTTTAAGGGAGTTAATGCTTGGCTGAATCGAATAGTAATAAGTCTTGCAACGCGAGTGCAGTCATGGCTTCGACCACGGGTACGGCACGAACTGCGACACAAGCATCGTGTCTGCCAACTTTGACACTTGCTCCTCCCGCGATAATCTGTTGATTATTAGCAGAATAAGTATCCATTAAACTATCATAAATAGCTTCCAGCGTTTGACGATTGGAAGCGGTTGGTTTGAATACGCAGCGGAAAATTATAGGTGTTCCATCTGCAATCCCACCCGCAATACCACCAGATATGAGTTGCTGATCATCAGATAGATACATTTCACTGCCTTTGAGCGTAATTCCAGAAAAGCCAGATCCATATTCAAAGCCTTTGCAAGCGTTGATACTCATGACAGCAAATGCTAAATGGCTTTGCAATTTATCAAAAATGGGGTCACCTATTCCAATAGGTAATCCCGTGATAGTACACTGTACGATACCACCTATAC
>JAZOVR010000032.1:0-19367 GCA_045658785.1 Paludibacteraceae bacterium
TTTTACATTAATTTTCGATTAGATATTGGATAATCCAAAAAAAAATAGTACTTTTGCAGTAAATTTCAGTATATGTATTTTGAGGAATTAGTATTATCAGATCAGGTGTTGGATGCATTGTGGGATATGCATTTTGATACTTGTACACCTGTGCAAGAGCAGACTATACCTGTGATATTGGATGGACATGATGTGATTTCCTGTGCACAGACGGGCACAGGTAAGACTGCTGCGTATATCCTGCCCTTGCTCACCAACTTGGAGTACGATAATCACGACCCCAATAAACTCAATGCCATCATCATGGCGCCCACGCGCGAATTGGCACAGCAGATTGACCAGCAGATGGAGGGATTTGGTTTCTATGTACCCTTCTCCTCTGTAGCTATCTACGGAGGTAATGATAGTGGGGCGTGGGGTACACAAGTGACTGGTTTGCAGAAGGGTGCAGATATCGTCATCGCTACGCCAGGGCGATTGCTCAGCCAAATGAATATCTACGATATCGACTTCTCGGGCGTGAAATATTTTATCCTTGACGAGGCAGACCGCATGTTGGATATGGGTTTCTATGACGATATTATGACCATCGTTAACAAGCTGCCTAAAGAGCGCCAAACGATTATGTTTTCGGCTACTATGCCAGCGAATATCCGCAAAATGGCGAAGGCTATTATGCACAACCCTGTGGAGGTACAGATAGCTATATCACGTCCGCCAGAAACGATTCGCCAACAAGCAATTGATATTTACGAACCTCAGAAAGATGAATTCCTTAAGTTACTGCTCAAAAGTTGTAATCTTAAGAAAGTCATCGTATTTGTTGGTAAGAAACAACGTGTGAAGGAACTCGCGCGTGTGTTGCGGTCAATGCATATAGATGCGCGTGCAATGCACTCCGATCTCGAACAAAAAGAGCGCGATGAAGTGATGTTGGACTTCCGTAATGGTAAAGTGGATGTGCTGGTGGCTACAGATATTGTGTCACGTGGTATTGATGTGGATGATGTGCCATTGGTAATCAACTACGATGTGCCACGCGATGCAGAAGACTATGTACATCGCATTGGTCGCACAGCACGTGCGGAAAACAAAGGCGAGGCTATCACACTAGTAAGTCCAGAAGATAAGCGATTCTTTAATAAGATTGAGCGATTCTTGCAGAAGGTTATAGATCGGATTCCCTTGCCTGCCGAGCTTGGAGCTGCGCCAGATAGTAGCGTATGTTCACTTGCTGCTGACGACCGTAAGCCGTCTTCCAAGCGCCGAAAAGGCGGCTGGCACGCTGGGCGTAATCGCAAGCCGAAGCATAATCGCCAAGCATCTCATAAGCAATAGCGATATTGGCCGCAGCACATGCTGCGGCTTTTTTGTCCTTGCTATCTACAATATTAATCCACTGATTGATAGCACTATTCCATCGTTGTAGGCGGAAGGTATCTAAGCCTGCTTGTAGGTCGGGTAACTCGTAGATATAGCGGCGGGTGGTTTGCCAAGAGGGGGCGAAACTGCTACCCATGCGGTTGCCCAGTTCGCTTGCGAGGTAGAGCAACGCCTCTTGGCGAGAAGGCAAGTCACTCAAACTTTGTGCGCGAGTGTAGTGGAGTTGACTTTCCCAGAGGAGTGTATCTGCTTGTGTGAAAGTCACTTCGCGCAGTTGCCCCGCATAGTGAATGGTCCAATGGGACTGGGCATATGCTTGCAAGTAGGCATAATAAGTACCCTCATCGGTAGGGAAACTCTCTACGATATCGTATAATACCAATTGGTTGAGCGTCAAGAGCGCATCTGCTTGATAGTCAGCACACAAGCGCTCTGCTTGTGAGAAAGTGAGCGGGGTGCGAGAGTAGTAATTGGTGGAGTGATTTTGAGAGATATCCATCAGTTCGACGGCATCAAACTCGCCTGTCGATTCCATGCTTTGGGTCGTAGCAAAAAGGCAATAGAGTACGCTGCGAGAGAGATCAATTTCGACATTTCTCGTGTTTTCTCCATCTAGTATAGTCGAGTGTCCGAAGTCTTGTGGTTGGGTTAAAGCGTTGTTGACCACCAATATACGCTGCTTGCCTTGTAACTGCGTACGCTCGGCAGGATAACGCTCATCCACAGAGAAATACCACTGCTGTTGTGCGTTTACATATAGGGAGCAAAGAACCAAGAGCAAAGAGCAAAGACGGATATTCATGGCTCAAATGTATTTTAGAGTTTGCGTATACGCCACTCTTTTGGATAGAGGTTGTTGCAATGGTTTCCTACATTCTTCACGAAGCCAAGGGGTACATTCTCATAGGTGAGCAACAGCACACCCGCAGCCGCATTAGGTAGCGACAGTGCTTCACAACGGAGGTAACTAAGTGCCTGCTCAAGGGAGAGTTCAACCTTATTAAATGCTTTGGTATTCAAGTCCTTAAGCATTGCCATTGCATGTTGAGGTACGACAGTCTTGCCGCGCAGTTCGCCGATACCGAAGCCCGTGCTAATGCAGATAAATTGCGAATTGAGGAACTCAATGAGTTGTTTGTATTTAGCAGGGTATGCTACCACAAATCGGTCCTGTTGGCGAATCGTCCATTGGTCAGGATGTAGAAGCCAACTCTGCATAATATCCTTAAACTCAACAGTGTCAGATACTGGGTTCTTTTGCTTTGGAATACGGAAAGCACCTTTTGCTACTCCTGATTTGCGGAAAGCGCAAAGATAAAATCCCTCACCTTTGGTCTTGTGTGGATAGAAATGATAACCTGGCTTACCTTCGGTAATGCCCCACTGAGGATCATGTGCAATAGGCAATATTTCTGCTCCTAATTCTTCAGCAATCCACTGTGCGTTTTTCTCATTCTCTTCGCGGTTGAAGGTACAAGTGGAATAGATCAATATACCTCCTGGTTTGAGCGCATCCCACACATCATCCAATATATCGCATTGACGTTCAGCACATTCCTTCACATTCTTCATGCTCCATTCAGCAATCGCGCCTTCGTCTTTACGGAACATACCTTCGCCTGAGCATGGAGCATCTACGAGGATACAATCGAAGAGTTCGGGCAGTTTATTGCCAAAATCAGCTGCAGGATTGTGGGTAACTACAGTATTGCCGTTGCCCCATTTCTGGATATTCTCTGAGAGAACAAAGACGCGTTGGCGTACTACCTCGTTGCTGACGAGTAGGCCCTCGTTGCCAAGAAACTGGCTGATAAGTGTGGACTTACCACCAGGTGCAGCACAGAGATCGAGCACGATACTATCGGGCTTGAGGTACTGATTAAGCACTTCGCCAACAAACATACTGCTAGCTTCTTGCACATAGTAGCAACCCGCATGGAAGAGCGGGTCAAGAGTGAATTGTGGACGACAGCTGAGATAGTATCCATCTTCGTGCCAAGGCACCTCTTCGGTGTCGCAATCGAAGGTGAGATAGTCTAGTTTGTCGTTCAGACGAATAGATGTAACTTGTTCTGATTCAAGTGCTTGGCATAGTGCTTGCACCTCCTCTGGAGTCATCTGTTCGTGAAGATTTTCTATGAAGTCTAATGGTAACATCGTTATTTATAATGTGCATCTCGCATGGCGCGTTGTACCTCTCGTTTGTCATCAGCTGCACGCAATGCTTGGCGTTTGTCATAGGTGTGTTTACCTTGGCATAGGGCTATCTCCATCTTCGCAAATCCGCGTTCATTGATAAAGAGGCGGAGAGGGATGATGGTTTTGCCTGTGTCTTTCACTTGTTTATCGAGTTTGCGAAGCTCCTTGTTAGTCATCAGCAGTTTGCGATCACGCTTCGCCTCATGGTTGGCATAACTACCAAAGCGGTATTCGGCAATATGCATTTGCTTAACCCACAGCTCATTGCCTATGAATTGACAATATGTGTCCACCAGCGAGGCCTTGTTCTCGCGAATAGACTTAATCTCCGTTCCAAATAGCTGAATACCAGCCACATAGCGGTCTAGTATCTCGTAGTCAAACGAGGCACGGCGATTCTTAATATTGACATCACTCTTTAGGCGCATACTCCCACAAGTACATAAATTTTTGCAAAAGTACTATATTTTTTTCAATTAGACAAGAAAAATGATGAAAACTTACCTTTCTACCTTATTCGCGTACTAATTTTGCGTAGGTGAGAAGCAACGTTTTCTTACCTACATTGTCGAATTGAATATCTATCTTGTCATTATCATTCTCATGATAAACGTCTAATACCAAACCAGCACCAAACACTTTATGCACCACGCGGTCCTGTTTCTTCCACTCCGAACGCACTTCCTTGCGGGTCTTAGAAGTATTACCACCCACTTGCTTGGATACACTCTTAAGTTTCGCACTCGATGAGAGCGAAGAGGCATTAGACGCAATAGGGATTGTTGACTGATTCTTAATTGGTTGTGGATTGAAAGACGACATGGCTTGTGTCTGTTGTACATAGCATGTGTCAATATCTTTCAAGAAGCGTGAAGGCGATGAGAACTGTGTTTGTCCATTGCGGAAACGCTGGCGTGCGTTAGTCAAATAACAACGCTCCATCGAACGCGTGATAGCCACATACAACAATCGGCGCTCTTCTTCTATCTCCTTGGGTGCCTGACAGAACTGAGATGGGAAGAGATTCTCTTCCAAACCAACGATAAAAGTCACCTTAAACTCCAATCCCTTAGCAGCATGTACGGTCAGTAGCGTGATACGTGGTTGGTTGTCCTCTTGCTTCTCATCTTGGTCGGTAAGCAAACTCACCTCAGAGAGGAACTCAGCCATTGGTGTAAAGGTATTTCCCTCTCTAAGTTGTTGATCCACAAACTCATGGATACCAGCAAGCATTTCCTCTAAGTTCTCCAAGCGAGCAATACCTTCTTGCGAGGTGTCTGCCTTAGCCTCGCGCATCACACCCGTCTCACGCATGACCATTGTAGCAAACTCATACACATCGGTAGTAGCCACGCGTGCGCCAAAGCCATTGATCATCTCGGCAAAAGCAGTCAGTTTCTTTTGTGTGGCTGCCGACACATCCAGTCTAGCTGCTTCAGGGTTGCAAACCACTTCCATCATTGAGCATGCAGCTAAGCGAGAAGCTTCTCGCACCTTCATCACAGTGGTCTCTCCAATACCACGCAACGGATAGTTGATGACGCGTGCAAATGCTTCATTATCATGAGGGTTAACAGCCAAACGGAAGTAAGCAATAGCATCCTTGATTTCTTTGCGTTGGTAGAAACTCATACCACCATAGATACGGTATGGAATACCCAAGTGGCGGAGTTCGTCCTCTATCACACGCGACTGTGCATTGGTGCGGTAAAGTATCGCAATCGATTCATAATCATAGCCTTGACGATGAAGAAGCTTCACTTGTTGTGCCACTGCTTTTCCTTCATCACGATCCGACATATAAGTGCTCAATTGCAAACGCTCGCCCAGTGATAACTCAGAATAGACTGCCTTTGGAATCTGACCGCGATTGTGGCGAATCAGTGAATTGGCTGCATTGACAATGGTCTGAGTGGAACGGTAGTTACGCTCCAACTTAAAGAGTTGAGCATTGGCATACCCTTTTTGGAAGGTCAAGATATTCTCAATATTTGCTCCACGGAACGAATAAATAGATTGCGCATCATCTCCCACTACACAAATATGGTTATCTGGCTCTGCTAATCGTTTGACAATCAGGTACTGAGAGTAGTTGGTATCCTGATACTCATCTACCAAGATATATCGAAAATACTCTTGATACTTACGCAACACCTCCTCATTATTCTTGAAGAGCGTATTGGTCATGAATAGCAGATCATCAAAGTCCATCGCATTGCACGCCTTCAATCTGCGGTTATATTCAGAATAGATACGTGACACTTCTGGAATACGCGCAAAACGATCTTGCATCGTGTACTCACGGTTAGAACTATACGAAGTAGGCGATAACAACTGATTCTTAGCCAATGAGATACGCGACAAAACCACATTGGGTTTATACACTTTTTCATCCAACTGCATATCCTTGACAATATGCTTAATCACTGATTTTGAGTCGGTTGTGTCGTAGATCGTGAAGTCGCGAGTATAGCCTATCAACTCTGCTTCTTGGCGCAGAATACGCGTACAGATAGAGTGGAATGTACCCATCCATAGATACCTAGCCACTTGCTCACCCACCAAACTAGCAATACGACTTTTCATTTCGCGAGCCGCCTTGTTGGTGAAAGTCAATGCCAAGATATTACCCGCATGAATACCATGCTCCAGTAGATACGCAATCTTGTAGGTTAATACACGTGTTTTGCCCGAACCTGCACCTGCTATCACCAGTTGAGGTCCTTCGTTATACTCCACAGCTGCACGCTGTGCATCATTCAGTTCGTTTAAGTAACTCATTGTTGTATAAAGGTTTAGATTATTCTACTTCCAATACCAATCCCTTTAGATACTCTCCTTCTGGGTGGTAGATATTGATGGGGTGATCTGCTGGTTGGTGCAGCTGATGTAGTATGCGCACACGCCTGCCCACTTGCGCCGCAGCGGAGAAAACAGCCAAACGGAACATCTCCTTGTCTATCGCTTGCGAACAAGAGAAGGTAAAGAGTATGCCGCCAGGACGAATACTCTGTATCCCCTTGGCATTCAATCGTTGATAACCGCGCAACGCATTCTTAACGGCATCGCGATGTTTGGCAAAAGCAGGAGGATCCAGCACGATGAGGTCATACTTGTTTTCGTTCTTTGCCATAAACTCAAACGCCTCTTCTGCAAAGGCTTCATGCGGTGCGTTTTCTCCGAAATTGTGTGCTACATTGCTGCGAACCAGGTCAATAGCTTTCTGACTAACATCCACCGAATGGACTAGTTTTGCGCCACCGCGCAAAGCATACACCGAGAAACCACCCGTGTAGCAAAACATATTCAGCACCTCTTTACCTTTCGCGTAATGCTCCAATAGCGAGCGATTGTCGCGTTGATCAATGAAAAAGCCTGTTTTCTGTCCGCGAAGCCAGTCGATTCGGAAATCCAAACCGTTCTCTTTTGCCCAAAAATCTCCGTTGAAATCGGCTTTTTCTGCTCCAATCAGGTAGCCTACTCGATCTCCCTTAATTGGGGCTTTATGGGGCAATGTATCATCCGATTTATAATATACCTTATCCACCTGATCTACTGCCTTTACAATCGCCTCAGCGATCTCCTCACGATGGCAGTGCATGCCGATGGAATGGGCTTGAACAACCGCAGTGTCAGCATATATATCCACAATCAAACCAGGCAGAAAATCGCCTTCACCATGAATCAAACGGTAGGAATTGTTGTTTTCACTCACCAATCCCAATCGCTCACGCATAGCATATGCCTCTGCAATACGTGTTCGCCAAAAATCCTTAGGCAGTTCGCTCACGCCGAACGCCAACATACGCACAGCTATTGAACCGATCTGATAATGACCAACGCCTAGTATATTTCCCTTGCAATCAACCACTTGTACTATTTCGCCTTCTTGTGGCTCAGCATGTGGATAATCCGCATCGAGTTGAATACTGCGAATAGCGCCAGAGAACACCCAAGGGTGAAAACGTAAAAGTGATTCTTCCTTATGTGGTTTGAGATGAACAGTTATCATGATTCTATAGTTTTTCCGCGCAAAGGTACAACTTTTTTGCGGGATATGCAAATGTTTAGGGTACTTTATTTTAATTCGCCTCTATTGGAGGTTGCAGACACACTTTCGAAATGAAGTAGCGCGACGGAACGAACTCCGAGCAATATATACGAAGAATCCCCACTCTAAGGAAACCGTACAGAATAGATGAAGAAGTGCTACTCAAAGTACTTCAAGTATTGCTAGAGAAGGAAGAAGAAAGAAACAGCCGCAGGAGAGACCTGCGGCTGTTTGATGTTGAACAATTTATTGCACGAAGCGCTTATTTCGTTCTCTTGCTAGCGAGAATGAAGTACACAATCAGTGCGATATATGCGGCTACGCCGACGAGGGCGGCGCCGTTGCTTGCAGCCCAAGCGCCTAAGTAGCACTCTACGCCACAGAACTTAATCAATGCACTTACTACACCCATCAATGCACCACCAGCGATGAAGCCAGAAGCAATCAATGTGCCCTTCTCGTTGCGAGCTTGCGCCATCTCTTCAGCCTTCTCACCATCCTTCTCACGCTTGCGGCTAACCAACCATGAGATAGCACCACCCACGAGCAATGGGGTGTTCAAGCTCAATGGGATGAACATACCCAATGCAAATGCTAACACAGGTACACCCATGAAGTTGAGAATCAATGCTAAAGCTGCACCTGCGAAATAGAGCATCCATGGTGCACCTTGACCACTCATCAATGGTTCGATAACCGCAGCCATTGCATTAGCTTGAGGAGCCACGAGAGCGTTCTCGCCAACGAAACCATATGTCTTGTTGAGGATAATCATCACACCACCTACGGTAGCTGCACTCACGAGGGTGCCGAGGAACTTCCAAGTCTCTTGTTTGTATGGGCTGGTACCAATCCAGTAACCGATCTTGAGGTCGGTGATGAAACCACCCGCCATAGACAAAGCTGTACAAACGACACCACCGATAACCATAGCGCCGACCATGCCGCTTGAGCCCTTCATGCCTACTGCCACGAAGATCACAGAAGCGATGATAAGGGTCATAAGGGTCATACCACTGACAGGGTTGCTACCCACGATAGCGATGGCATTAGCTGCCACGGTAGTGAAGAGGAAAGCAATGACTGCTACAACGAGGAAAGCTACGAGGGCTTGCCAGATATTGCCCAATACACCGAGCCAGAAGAAGACGAGGGTTACGAGCAAAGCCACGGCGATAGCCAAGACGATGAACTTCATGCTGAGGTCTTTCTCTGTGCGGAGCGATGCCTCGATGACTTGTTTGCCCTTGCCGCCGAGCTCTTTGCCTGCCAAGCCGACAGCCGACTTGATCACGCTCCAGCTCTTGACAATACCGATGAGACCAGCCATAGCGATGGCACCGATACCGATATTACGGCCGTAGTCGAGGAAGAGGTTTTGTGGGTCAGTAGCTTCCATGCCTGGTACACTACCAAGGAGTGGAAGGAGTACCCACCATACGAAGAACGAGCCCGCGCAAATAACGGCTGCGTACTTGAGGCCAATGATATAACCGAGACCGAGTACCGCAGCAGAAGTGTTGATGGAGAAGACGAGTTTGAACTTAGCCGCCAAGGCTTCGCCCCAACCCATCATGCGGGTGGTGAGTTGCTCGGTCCAGAGGCCAAAAGTAGAGACTGCAAAATCGTACAAACCTCCGATTCCAGCGGCCCAAATGAGGGGTTTAGCTTGGTTGCCACCGCCTTCGCCAGAGACGAGGACCTGGGTAGTAGCCGTAGCCTCAGGGAATGGATATTCGCCGTGTTTCTCTTGTACGAAATACTTGCGGAATGGAATCAAGAAGAGGATACCCAAGCAACCGCCGAGCAAGGATGATAGGAAGACTTGCATGAAGTTGACGGTGATGTCAGGATACTTGGCTTGCAAGATATAAAGTGCTGGCAATGTGAAGATTGCACCTGCTACAATCACACCCGAAGATGCACCGATGGATTGGATGATAACATTCTCGCCAATGGCGTTCTTACGCTTCATGGCAGAGGAGAGACCTACTGCGATGATGGCGATAGGAATAGCCGCTTCGAACACTTGACCGACTTTGAGGCCAAGGTAAGCTGCGGCTGCGGAAAAGATGATAGCCATGATGACACCCATGATCACGCTATAAGGGGTGATCTCGGGGTAAGAGTTTTGTGGTTTGAGAATGGGTTCGTACTTCTCTCCTGGGCGGAGAGGACGAGAAGCGTTCTCAGGGAGTTGGATTTTGCTCATATGTTTTAAAAGTTAAACAGTTTAAAGGGTTTTACGGAAAACTCCTGCTCTAGTGAGAGCAGGAGTTTCGCATGTAGGAAAATGTGTTATTGCGCTGGCATCATCACCACTTCGAAAACATTGCCAGAAGCCACTAGTTTCTTCAAGGTTTCTTGTACTGTCTCGGCTGTAATATTTTCTACAGCGGTTTGATAATCAGCGATATAGTTGATGCCGTACGTGTAGTACATTTCTAAAACATATTGCCAATAGCCATTCTTCTCTAAGTCCTCTTGGAAATCCTTGAGCATCGACTCTTTCTCTTTGTTTAAGTCTTTCGCCAATGGACCATCTTTGATGATAGTATTTACTTCCTCGTGGATGATACTGAGTAATTTTTCTTGCTTCTCAGGATCGGTATCAAATTGCATAAATAGACGTGCGGTTGGTTTAGGCAACTTATCCAATCTACCTGCACAACCTACGCCATAGGACCCACCCTCGCGCTCGCGGATAGACTCTAAATAACGAGTAGAAAGGATACGACCAATCATCTCCATATTCAAAGAATTAGGCAATGAGTATTCAAAGTCATAAGAGGTATATTGAATGCGGTTGCTAGCCGTCTTTGTTTCCATCTCGCGTGCAAACTCATTGTATTCCTTACCAGGCACAACATGTACATTATGATCCAATGGTTTTTCACGTTTTCCAATAGTCTTCAAACCTCCCAACCATGTGCAAACCAAGTTTTTGAACACGGTGTCATTAGGATTCACATTACCAACAAAGGTAAAGATGAAGTCAGCAGGATTAGCTAATCGTGCTTTGTAAACAGCCATAGCCTTATCTAAATCCACTTTCTCTACCCATGCCAAGTCTTGTAATATGGTACGAGGCGAATAGTTGGTAGCCATCATTTGGATAGTATCAGAGAAAGCTACTTTAGGATTCTTATCACGATTAGCTAATTGGCTTTTGAGGATATTAATTAATGTTTGGAATGCTTCTTCATCACGACGTGGAGCGGTGAAAGCCAAATAGTTGAGTTGCAACAATGTTTCCAAATCTTTCACAGTAGAAGATCCACTAACAGACTCGCTATTAGAATTGATAGAAGTAGAGTGCGACACATTCTTGCCCGTCAATGCTTTTTGTAAATCGGTCATCGACATATCTCCCAAACCACTAAAGTCAACGATAGTTGATGCCAACATAGATGATGGCAAATCTTCGGTAGCAACCAAGGAAGCACCACCTAAAGAGATACCTTCAAATAGGATTTCGTCTTGCTTAAATTGAGTAGGTTTGATGAGCACTCTGATGCCATTGGACAATGTCCATTCGGTAACACCTAGTTGTGCATTCTGTTTCACTTTCTTAATCTTACCAGCTTTAGGTGCAACCTCTACTAAGTTTTCACGGATAGCTTCCTCTACTGGGGCTTCAATCTCCTCATTTTTTACCGCAGCAAAGAGCTCTACTGCCTCTGCCTCATTTGGCAGAACCGCCTCTTCGGTGGTTTGGAAGCAGATAATCAAGTTGTCGTCCGTTACCAATTGTTGTGCTAGCTCATTTACCATAGCCAATGAGATGGCTGGCAAAATCTGTTGCACTGCTTGATACTCCCACTCTTCACCAGGCATAGAAGCGCCATCCAAGTAATGGCGAATACACTCTTCCGCACGGCGGATATTACGCACTGTACCACGTTCGTTGTACGCTTTTTCATAAGCGGACAACCACTCTTTTTTCACACGGTCCAACTCCGTAGTGGTAAAACCATAGCGATGCATCTTCTCCAATTGGATTAAAAGATCTTGGTAAGCTTGCGCCTCTTGACCTTGCTTAGCAATATATACAGCATTAAAGGCATCTTTTCCTTTGACTATCTCTACATAGAAAGATCCAGCATTAGTAAATGATGCCTCTGGTTTGATTGCCAATTCTTGGAAACGATTATTCAACATATCGCAAACCAAATCATACACCAAATCTCTGGTATATGCACGGTCCGTTCCTCGTAAAGCTTGAGGCAATGCTTCTTTCTTAAAGATAGCCTCAATACGAGAGCGTTGTGCTTCTTTGTCACGAACAATCGCCACAATTGGCTCTTGGTTATCGTCCACGGAATACAGCGGACGCTCGCCGCGGTTCGTGCGAGCTGGTACATCCGCCCAAAGGGCTTTGATCTTTTGTTCAATTTGATCCACATCAATGTCGCCTACCACAATAACGGCCTGGTTATCTGGTCCATACCATTTTTTATAGTAGTCGCGGAGCGCATCGTATGCGAAATTATTGATTACGGCAGTATCACCTATCACATCGCGTTTGGCATATTGACTGCCAGGGTATTTCAATTGATTGCTGCGTTTCCACATGCGGCGGTCAGCTCCCATACCAGTACGCCACTCCTCGCGGATTACCCCACGCTCGTTGTCAATCTCATCTTCGAGAAGCAAGAGACCGCAAGCCCAGTCGTGCATCACCAACAACGCAGAGTCGATGATTCCCTCACGAGTAGTAGGTACTTCGCTGAGGCGATAAACCGTCTCATCAAGCGAGGTATAGGCATTGATGTTACCACCAAAATTCACACCGATAGACTCGAAGTACTCGATGATACCTTTGCCAGCAAAGTGCTCGGTACCATTGAATGCCATGTGCTCGAGGAAGTGCGCCAAACCATTCTGATGATCCTCTTCGAGAATAGCGCCAACGGCTTGGGCGATATGAAACTCGGCACGTTGTTTAGGGTATTCATTGTGACGAATGTAATAAGTCAGACCATTCTCTAACTTTCCCACGCGTACTGCCGAGTCGATAGGCAGTGGTTGTGGTTGTTGCGCTGTAGCTACGAGCGACAACGCCAGCACGAGGGTGCTTAAAATCAACTTTTTCATAACCTTATATTATTTAGATCGTTTCACTGTTAGAAGTTAAATCGCTATCGCTGTCAGAACGCTCGCTTTGCTCACTGTCGGAGGTTGAAACGGTATTCTCCGCAATAGAAGTCTCTTTCTTTTTGCGAGGGGCGCGTTTCTTTTTTGGTTGTTCTTCCGCTTGCAGCGCATCGTTGGCAGCAATGATTTCGTCTGTACGACTTGCCCAAGGACGAGGACCTAAGATAGCTTCTACATCGTCGGAAGTAATGACCTCTTTCTCGATGAGCATTTCCGCCAACTTGTTGTGACCTTCGGCGTTCTCCTCAAGGATTTTCTTTGCACGTGCCATTTGTTCAGCAATAATCGCACTTGTCTCATTATCAATTACTTCCGCAGTCTTTTCAGAATATGGTTTAGCGATTCCCATATCGTATCGACCTGTAGAATCGTAGTAACTGAGGTTCTTTAGTTTGTCGGACATACCGTAGTATGCGACCATGGCATATGCCTGTTTGGTAGCACGTTCTAGGTCATTGAGTGCGCCTGTAGATGTTTGCTGCAAGAACACTTCCTCCGCAGCACGACCACCCAAGAGCGAACAGAGATTATCCATAATATGTTCTTTATTAGTGAGTTGCCGTTCCTCTGGCAAGTACCAAGCAGCACCTAATGCCATACCGCGTGGGACGATGGTCACTTTCACCAACGGATTGCCCCAACGCAATAGCCACGAGATAGTAGCGTGACCTGCTTCGTGGTATGCTACAGACCGTTTTTCCTCTTCGGTCATAATCTTGTTTTTGCGCTCCAGACCACCGATGATACGGTCCACAGCATCCATAAAGTCTTGTCGGGTAACAGACTTATGGTCATTACGCGCTGCAATGAGGGCAGCTTCGTTGCAGACATTAGCAATGTCCGCACCTGAGAATCCTGGTGTTTGCTTTGCGAGGAAGTTGATATCCAATGAGTTATCAATTTTGATGCCTGCTATATGTACACCAAAGATCTCCTTGCGCTCTTGCAAGTCAGGCAACTCCACATGTATCTGACGGTCAAAACGACCCGCACGCAACAGAGCCGCATCCAAGACATCTGCACGGTTGGTGGCTGCCAAAATAATCACACCCGAATTGCTGCCAAAACCATCCATCTCGGTAAGCAGTTGGTTGAGGGTTGATTCGCGTTCGTCGTTACCGCCACCCATCATATTGTTGCGACCTCGGGCGCGACCTACAGCGTCGATTTCATCGATAAAAATGATAGCAGGTGCTTTCTCTTTCGCTTGACGGAACAAGTCACGCACACGACTAGCACCTACGCCCACGAACATCTCCACAAAGTCGCTACCCGACATCGAGAAGAAGGGTACATTGGCTTCGCCTGCTACCGCTTTGGCAAGTAGGGTTTTACCCGTTCCCGGAGGACCTACGAGCAGGACACCCTTTGGTATTTTTCCACCTAAGTTGGTGTATTTGGTAGGGTTCTTGAGGAAGGAAACGATTTCCTCCACCTCTTGTTTTGCGCCTGCTAAACCTGCCACATCTTTGAATGTCACTTTGTCTTTTTTATCTTTGTCGAAGACTTCTGCTTTGGCTTTTCCGACGTTGAAAATGCCTCCAGGACCACCGCCCGCAGCATTAGCCATACCGCGGCTCATCCATACGAAGAATAGCACAATCAGCGCGAAAGGCAGGATGTTCACTAATATGAGATACCAGTGATCTTTAGACTTGGCATAGCTCACATCAATTGCTGCCTTGCCCGCCTCTTTGCGTGTAAGATTCACGTTATCAATGTATTTAGCAAACTCCTCTACCGACGGAATATGCATTTTTAATTTTCCGTTAACGTTTTCGCCTTTCTCTTGATTGTTGAATACCAGGACATATTTCTCGGGGCGTATCTTTGCTTCGGCGGTATTGTCGTCATATACCGTGACGGAAGCCACTGCATCGTTCTCCACGTATGCAGTAAACTTAGTGTAACTCAAGTCTTTGTCTATACCTTTCTCGCCTCCCATTGGGAAGAAGAAAAAAATCAACAGACCTATCGTAATCGCATAATAAATCCACGACCAGCGAGAGCGTTTGGGCTGCTGATTCTTTTTGTTTGGTTGTTTGGGTTGTTTAGGTTTTTGTTCTGCCATTTGTCTTGAAAGTTAAAATGTTTTAAGCGTTTTAAAAGTTTTAAAGTGTTACACCTCAGGGATTTCGGTAATTTTGCCGTCAGCCCATAGGTGCTCAATGTCGTAGTAAGCACGTGGTTCGCGTTGCATGATATGCACGAAGATATTTCCGTAGTCTAGCACAATCCACTCGGCATTGTCACGTCCATCTACAAATAATGGGTGCACGTGTGTTTGTGTACGAACAAAACTATCCACCTCGTCTGCGATAGCGCATACTTGGGTGTTTGATCCACCTTCTGCGATGATAAAATACTCAGCTGGCGCAACTTCCAGTTTGCGCAAATCCACGGTTACAATACGTTGTCCCTTACGATTTTGAATGCCTTCAATAATCGTTTCCACTAATTTCTTTGTTGATACTTGTTTCATTATGTTGTGTATATATTTTTTCTATTGTTTTCCTTACAAATACCTTGCCAAAGGCAACGATTCTGCCATTTTGGCACACATTAAGGCAATTTGGGGACAAAGGTACAAAAAAAAACGCACTTCTGCAAGAGTTATGCGTTTTTTCTATTATTTTCTACTTCGAGTGTTCACTTTTCAGTTTTTCGTTTCCGATTCCACCTTATCATTTTTCTCGTCTAATTCGGACATTTCTTCAATTTGACGGATATATTCGTCCCAAGCACTACGCTTGGACTTTTTCTGTTTCGTCCTCATGCTATAACCCCAAATCACCAGAAGTATATAGGCACCTAGACACAATAGAAGCAGGTTACTTTTAGATTGTACATATACCATAACAAAGTAAACCAAAACTATGACAGACGGAATAGTTGCCATCCAAAAAGTAAAATTGCCATGTTCAAATTCCTTTGTTCGCTGCAATTGACTTGCCACCTCTCCCAAAGTAGCGGTGGCTATTTTTTTAGGTTTTAATTTAAAGAATTGAACTATCCCCAAAATAATCGTTGGTAATCCTGACAAAACGAACACTAAAGTTGAAGTTGAGAAGGCTTTTGATTTGTTTTCGAACCAAATATAGTCCAACAATAGAAATATCGCACCAACAATAATCAATATGACAACTGAAATCAGCACCCAGACTTTTGCTCTTTTCATTTTGCCAACTATTGTTTCTTTTAGAAGTTTTTCAGTCACAATCTCCTGCTTATTTAGTTTTTCTTTTAGCACAGCCAGTTGCTCGCGCATTTCTTGCAATTCATCCATATTATTTATTCGTTAAAGGTTAATGGTTATTGTTTCTTCAATTGTTCACGGATACGCACCAATCGCACCGACACATTTTTGGCACTAATGCCCACAATTTCGCCGATTTCATCGTAACTTAGGTTCTCCAACCAAAGCATGATTATCGCTCTGTCGAACAGCCCAAGTTTCTGAATCCGCTTGTAGAGCATTTGCACTTGCTCCATGTCTTTGTTGTTTTCATCGAACAAGTCAATATCCACTGCCAACGGAATACGCTCACCGCGGCGTTTCTCTTTTCTGTCCATCGAGATACACGTATTCATCGTCACGCGATATACCCATGTCTCAATTTTACTCTCGTTGCGAAATTTCTCAAAGCCCTGCCACAAATGGATCAATGTCTCTTGAAACAGATCATCTATCTCATCCTTGTCCTTGGAGAACATATAGCAGATACTGTATATCGTGCTCTTCTGCTCCTTGACCAGGGCTGCAAATTCTTTTTCGGTTTGTTTCATATTTTTCGATTGTTTTTTATGCTACCTTGCCGCGAGTTTTTAACTACATCTGCCCATTAGACGCAGCAATGACATGATTTGCTACAAGAAAATTCATTTTTTTTGACAAATAGCGTACAAAGGTACAAATTATTTATGGATTAACCAAATCTATGTGATTACATAGACTCGGCAAAGACAGCGCAAGAACTAACTAATAACTAATCACTAACTAATAGCTAAGTAAAGACAGCTAATTGATAGGATATTGTTGGGAATAAATAATAGACGTACTTTTTGAGGGTACGTCTATTGCATGTTCATTTAAGGAGTAAGTGCTATTTTAGGGAGTATGCTTCTTCTGCTAAGTCATTGTATTTATTCGTCAACCAACACAAAATCAATGAGTTTCCGTTCGACGTCCACCTTGGTTACACGCACTCGCACAGGGTCGGATAGGGTGTATGTTTTGCCGCTTCGGGCAGCAATGAGGCAGTAATTCTCCTCGTCAAACTGCATATAGTCATTCTTCTCAATGGTTCTGATTGGCACCAATCCTTCTGTTAGGGTATCGGTCAGTTGTACAAACAGTCCGAACTCCGTCACACCGCTAATAATTGCATCGAACTCTTCGCCTAGATGGTTGTTGATCCACTTGGCATGCATCTCTTTGATGGAGTCACGTTCTGCCATTTGCGCCGCCAACTCGCGTTCGGAGCATTGCACACATGCTTGTTCCAGTTCCTCCTTGTCATGACGGCATATGGCTTTGGATTGCAGTAAGTATCTGGAAACCAATCTGTGAACCATCATATCGGGATAACGACGGATAGGAGAAGTGAAGTGGGTATAGTAAGGGAAAGCCAAGCCATAGTGTCCGATATTGTCGGTGGAATAGACAGCCTTTGCCATGGATCGAATAGTGAGCGTTTCGACCAATGTTTGGCAAGGTCTTCCTTGGCAGTCATCCAACAGCGCATTGATGTGCTTGTGGGTAGTTTTGTTGTTGGAAGAAATCTTGAGGTTGAGCCCAAACCGCTTGATAAAAGTACTCAATCGACCTATTTTCTCTGGGTCGGGATTATCGTGAACGCGGTACACAAATGGTTTTGCTGCCCGCTTCTCTTCGTCATCTGTTTCTTTCTTTTTCTTGCCTATTTCTGCCGCCACAATACGATTGGCGAGGAGCATAAATTCCTCAATTAAGTGATTGGTATCGAGTGAATTATGGAAGAAAATTTCTACTGGTTCGTTCTGTTCGTCCAATCGGAAATGGACTTCTGGAGATTCGAAATTGATAGCGCCCTTTTGGAAGCGATTGGTACGCAATTGCTTAGCGAGTTGGTTGAGTGATGTGATGGCAGTCGTCAAGTGGGCGTTGTTTATTTGAACATCTGTTCCGTCTAAAATGTCCTGAGCCTGACGGTATGTCAAGCGGTAGTTGGATCGGATAACGGTGCGGCAAATCTTGTGGCGGATGACCTTGGCATGCTGGTCCATCTCCAAAATCACGGACATACAGAGCTTGTCCTCATTAGGACGCAAGCTACAGAGTTCGTTGCTGAGGCGTTCTGGTAACATAGGTATTACCCTGTCAACCAGATAGATACTAGTTCCACGACTGTATGCCTCATCGTCTAATGCGGTCTGCTCTTGGACGTAGTGGGTAACATCCGCGATGTGTATGCCAACTTGGTAATTTCCAGTGTCAAGGATTTGGAAAGAGAGCGCATCGTCGAAATCTTTCGCCTCATCAGGGTCTATGGTGAATGTTAGGATATCTCGCATGTCACGGCGACGCAGGATCTCATGTTGTGGAATAGCAGCGATGGGAAGTCGGTTAACTTCCTTGAGTACTTCGTCCGAAAATCCAGAAGGGATATTGTATTCAATAGTTTGATTTTCAGCGGATTTCTTTTTCTTTTCGATTTGTTCGTTTTTGCATTTTCGTGCGTTCGCTTTTTCTCTCCGAAGTTTTTTTGCTATGAGGTCTTTCGTTTTCATATGGGTGTAATACTATCTCAAATTTGTGTACAAAAACTATGCAAAACCCTGTCATAATGTATTTTTTGGCATAACATGTCATAAACTTGTCAAGTTTTTCGCCAAAAATTTGGCAGATAATGATATTTTTTGTACCTTTGTCGGAATTTTAGTACTTTAGGTTATTTATGAGTGTACTACAGAATCTGACAGCAATAAAGATGTTGCAATTGAAGGCGTTCAAGTTTCAGTTGAGCAACCCTTTTAAGTGGGCTAACGGTTGGTTTGCTCCATTGTATTGCGACGATAGAAAGATCTTATCCTATCCAAAGATTCGCAATTTTGTACGTATAGAGTTAGCTCGCACTATTGCGGAAATGTATCCAGAAGCCGATGTGATAGCTGGTGTGGCGACCAACGCCATCGCGCATGGTGTGTTAGTGGCAGAGCAATTGGGATTGCCTTTTGTCTATGTGCACCCCACACCAAAAGATCATGGTCTGGAGAATCAAATTGAAGGTGATTTGATGCCTCGACAAAGTGTGGTAATCGTTGAAAATCAAGTGAATGTGGGTAGTAATTGTCTAAAAGTGGTAAAGGCTTTGGAAGACAATGGATGCCGCGTGTTGGGTATTGTGACCATCTTTGATTATGGCATACCTGCGACTCATAAAAAGTTGATTAAGCGAGGCATAGATCTAACCGCACTAACCGATTTAGAAACCATATTGCATCATGCAGAGAATATGGGAATGATCAATAATGAGCAAAGCAAATTGCTAAAAAATTGGCAACACAAGCCATCTACATGGAACAAATAAAACTATGG
>JAZOVR010000033.1:0-16095 GCA_045658785.1 Paludibacteraceae bacterium
GGATAGGTGGCAGACAAGGGGGAGATAAGGGGGAATTAAGGGGGGATTTTGAATTAGGAATTAGGAATTTTGAGTTGAGAGTTGAGAATCGTATGCCATTGTTTTGCGAGATTCATCCACATGTTTTTATACAAATCTTGCCAATAAATCACTATTTCGCAAGCTATAACTTGTATATCTGCAAATTTTTCTGTACCTTTGCACCGCAAAATGATATAAGCAAATGAATTGGGATTTTCTGATAAAAGATAAAGATTCGCTTTGCGTGAGTACAGATACACGCAATCTGCCTGTAGGTTGTGTGTTCTTTGCATTGCATGGCGAGCGTTTTGATGGAAATAAGTTTGCCAAGCAAGCCCTTGAAAGCGGTGCCTCGTTGGCAGTCATCGATGACCCAGAGGTGTTCGCTACCCATAGCCAATCGCCTATAGCCAATGGCCGTGTTCTCCTCGTTGAGGATACGCTTCTTGCCTTGCAAGACCTCGCACGCGCTTGGCGCCGCGAGCTGGGTTTGCCTATCATCGGCATCACAGGTACCAATGGAAAGACAACGACCAAAGAGCTTTTGGCAAGCGTTCTTTCTACCAAATACCACCTTCATTACACACAAGGTAACCTCAATAATCAGATAGGTGTTCCCCTCACCTTATTACAAATCACGCGCGCGCATGAGATGGCCATCGTGGAGATGGGTGCATCCCATCCAGGAGATATTAAGGAGTTGGTGGATGTTGCTGAGCCCAATTGTGGTTTGATAACAAATGTGGGTCGCGCGCATCTGGAAGGCTTTGGCTCATTTGAGGGTGTACAGAAAACGAAGAAAGAGCTGTATGACTATCTGCTTGAACATCAAGGATTTATTTTCCGAAATACGGATAATCCGTATCTTGCACAAATGGCTGGTGACTTAAAGACTGTAGCATATACAACGGGGAAGATGCCCAGTGGCACAAATCTTGTAGGAGAATACAATGCAGAGAATGTGTCGGCTGCGATATGTGTGGGTGAATATTTTGGTATTTCTCGCGAACAGGCATTGGAGGCAATTCGCCAATATGTGCCTACGAATAATCGTTCGCAAAAGATGCAAACGGCTAACAATCAGCTGATTGTGGACGCGTATAATGCGAATCCAACCTCTATGCAAGCGGCTATCAATGCTTTCAAAGGCGATACGTATATTTTGGGCGCAATGCGTGAATTGGGCGAATACTCGCACTTGGAGCATCAGAATATCGTGAATATGCTGGCAGAGCGTAAAGCTGATAGTGTATTCTTGGTTGGTGAGGAATATATGCAAACTACCTCTCCATATCCAGTGTTTGAAAATGTAGAACAATTGCATAAGTACTTAGAAAATAATTCGTTGGTAGGAAAGACTGTTCTGCTGAAAGGATCACGTTCTACCCGAATGGAACAACTATTAGATGTGTTATGAATAAGAACAAATATATTGCTTTAATTGTAGGCATTGTAGTGTTGGCACTATGCGTGTGTGCCTTGGTTTGGATGAATTTGCAACAGAAGACAGAAATCAAAGAGATTGTCGAGCAGATGGAGTTTGAGAAGGAGCAGTTGGAGGATGAGTACGAAGAGCTTGCTATTCAATTTGATGGCTATCAAACGCCAGATATTCACAACGATTCGTTGGTGGAATTGCTTTCGCAAGAAAAACAGCGTGTGCAAGACCTCTTGGAGGAGTTGCGCATCACTAAGGTGACCAATGCTCGCCGCATTGCCGAACTCAAAAAAGAGTTAGCAACCGTGCGTCAGGTGATGGTGAGCTATGTGCAACAGATAGATTCGCTTGATCGTACCAACAAGAAACTTGTGGCAGAGAATCAACAAGTGAAACAGCAATACCAGGCGGTGGCTCGTCAAGCACAGCAATTGGAGGAGGAACGTACGCAATTGGCAGAGGTGGTGAGCCGTGCTTCGATGTTGGAGATAAGTGATTTCCGTATGACTTTGCTTAATAAACGCGATCGTAAGACTACCATCTACAACCAAATCCAGAAGTTGCAATTTGACTATACAGTGGGTCGTAATGTGACTAGCAAACCAGGTATGAAGACGCTTTACTTGCGCATCAGTCGTCCCGATGGAGAGGTAATGCAGAAAAGTATGGATGATGTCTTCCCCTTTGAGAATAGCAAGATAGCCTATTCTCTCTCCAAAGACTTTGAGTATGCTGGCGAGGAAGTGACAGGCACTGTATATTGGTTGGTAGAAGAAATCTTGCAGGTGGGAATGTACAATGCGGATTTCTTTGTGGATGGTGATTTGATAGGAAGCTTTCCGTTTGAAATCAGAGATTAGCAATGATGAACTGAGTAACAAAAAAAGTCGATTTAGTGATGCTAAATCGACTTTTTGTTTAGTTCTTAAATGCGTTCCAGCCTTGTGCTTGTAGGGAGAGTTCTTCTCCGTTGCGTCCGATTAGGTTGAGGCCATGCTCTGCTTGGGTGATATGTCCAATCAAATAGACATCCTCCAGAGGAATGAGTTTCTCGTAATCGTCTAATTTGCAGGTGAATAGGAGTTCGTAATCTTCTCCTCCGTTGAGTGCGCATGTGACGATGTTGAGGTTCATCTCTTCTGCCAAGGCAGCCGCTTGATAGTCGATAGGCAGTTTGTCTTCGTAGATTGCACAACCGACATTGGATTGTGTGCAGATATGCATGAGTTCGCTGCTCAGTCCATCTGAGATATCCATCATTGCGGTAGGTTTGATACCTGCTTTGTGCAGTTGGTCGATGATATCGCGTCGTGCTTCGGGTTTGAGCTGTCGCTCAAGCAAGTATTCGCGTCCTTCGAAAGCAGGTGTCGCATTCTCGTTGGCATTTACTACAATTCGTTCGCGCTCGAGGAGCTGCAGTCCCATGTATGCAGTGCCAAGATTACCTGTGACGCAGATGAGGTCATTGACTTTAGCCCCATTTCGATATACGATATCTGAGTCGTATGCAGTACCCAAGCAGGTGATAGAAATGGTGAGTCCAGTCATGGAAGCGGAAGTGTCTCCTCCTACAAGATCCACATTGTATTTCTCGCATGCGAGGCGTATTCCTGCGTAGAGTTCTTCGAGGTCTTCGACGGAAAAACGTTTGCTAACTCCAAGAGAAACAGTGATTTGTGTAGGTGTTCCGTTCATGGCATAGATGTCGGAGAAATTGACGACTGCCGCTTTGTATCCTAGATGCTTGAGTGGTACATATTCGAGGTTGAAATGGATGCCTTCGAGTAGTAGGTCTGTGGTGACGAGTGTGCGTTTGTCCATGTGATGGAGTACGGCAGCATCGTCTCCGATGCCTTTTTGCGTGGATGGTTGTACGGTCTTGATGTCCTTGGTGAGGTGCTGGATTAGTCCAAACTCTCCGAGTGTAGCGATTTCTGTTTTTGCCATAGGGTTATGCAATTGAAAGGTTTCAAAATTTCAAGGGTGCAAAGGTACAACAAAAAATGCGCATATGCAAATTTTGTGGTAAAAAAGTTTCGAATGTAGTCTTGTAGGTCGGTTGTTTACTCCACCCGCAGAAGTGGTCTATCTACAGCGCATCATCAGCGCATCCACAGCGGATTATGAGGATTGTAGTGGATAATTGCTGCACTTGAGACGCCTCCTTTTTCGTTACTATCACTTTTCTATGAAAAAATTTGCATATGCGCATTTTTTTTTGTACCTTTGCAGGCTTTTAGTGCAGTTGTACTTATGATAGAATATATAAAAGGAAATTTGACCGATTTGACGCCTACTTACGCGGTGATTGAGGCTGCGGGAGTGGGGTATGCAATCCATATTGCGCTACCAAGCTATTCGGCATTGGTTGGTAAAGAAAATACAGACACTAAATTGTTTGTCACCGAGATTATTCGTGAAGATACGCATGAGTTGTTCGGTTTCTTTACTCGTGGTGAGAGGGAGTTGTTTGTGATGTTGATGACCGTGAGTGGTATAGGTGCCAACACGGCAAGGATGATCATGTCGGCATACACCGCTACGGAAATACGACAGATAATTGCTACGGGCAATGCGCGTGCGCTGTCGCAAGTGAAGGGCCTTGGTCCCAAGACGGCTCAGCGAATCATTGTGGACCTGAAAGATAAAGTGCTGAAGATAGACCTTGGTTCTGAGACAAACCAAGGTGGTTCAGAGGACGCCGCAAACGGCTATAGTATAGGGCAGCAAGGCGTGGATAGTGAAGTGAAACAAGAGGCAGTGAGCGCGCTGACTATGTTGGGATTTGCTGCCGCAGCAAGTGGAAAAGTGGTGGATAAAATCCTAAGCGCTGAGCCTAATGCCAGTGTGGAAAAAGTGATTAAGCAGGCATTGAAAATGCTGTAGTTTTAGAGTTTAGTGTTTAGAGAAAATATAGCGTTTTGAAAAAGATATTGATTATATTATTGAGTGTGATGCCGTTGTGGGCGTTGGCTCAGGATCAGGATAGCATCGTCTCATGGGATGAGAATGATAGCATCAAGATGGCACCCTTGAAGGTGCAGCATGTGGGTGTGGATAACTACGACGCGTTGTCTGCACCGAAAAGTAGTTTGGATCTAAAAAATCCAGATAACGTGACATCCGTAGTGGAATATGATGCGCTGAATGGATATTATGTGCTTCGTACACGTATCGGTGATGTGGATATAGCGACTCCCTATATGATGACGATGGACGAGTATCGTGCGTATAGTGAACGCGAACAGATGTCTAAATATTGGCAATCGAAGATTAGTGAGGTGGAGCATGATAATGAGAAGAAATTCGATATCACGGACATGCAATTCAATATTGGCCCTGCCGATAAGGTATTCGGTCCTGGAGGCGTGCGTCTGAAGATGCAAGGTTCGGCAGAGCTGTTGTTTGGTTTTAAGCATCAGTACGTGGATAATCCAGCGTTGACGGAGAGATCAAGAAACAATAATATCTTCGACTTTGACGAGAAGATACAAGTGAGCATCAATGGTAAGGTGGGTGATAAGCTCAATATGAACTTGAATTATAATACTGAGGCATCCTTTGACTTTGACCAGATGAATTTGAAGCTGAACTACAAGGGGCAGGAGGATGATATTATTCAGTCAATAGAGGCTGGTAATGTGTCGATGAATCTGAATAATAGTTTGATTAGTGGTAGTAGTGCGTTGTTTGGTGTTAAGACGGATTTGAAATTTGGAAAGTTGAAAGTTCAAGCGTTGATTTCACAACAAAACTCAGAGAGCCAATCGGTGTCGAGCAAGGGTGGTGCACAGACAACCAGCTTTGAAATACCGATTGATAGCTATGATGAAAACCGTCATTTCTTCTTGGGTTACTACTTCCGTGATAACTATGAGCAGGCGATGCAGTCGTTGCCCTATATTGCTAGTGGCGTAACGATTAATCGTATCGAAGTATGGGTGACGAATAAGCGTGGTAATTATGATCAAGCGCGTAATATAGTGGCGTTGACAGACTTGGGTGAATCGTCTCAAGAGCATATCCAAAACGCGTCATGGGCGGCATCAGTCGGTGCGCGTACACCTTACAATAAAGCCAATAATCTGTATGAGACGTTGGCTTTGAATAATTCAGAGATACGTGATATTCAGCAGGTTAGTGCTGTGATGCAGTCATTAGGAGGAATGGAGTTGGGTGAAGATTATGAGAAAGTGGAGTCGGCTCGACTATTGAACAATGGTGAATATACATTGAATGCATCGTTGGGTTATATCTCTTTGAAAACAGCATTGAATCAAGATGAGGTATTGGCGGTAGCATATGAATATACGTATGGTGGTCAAGTGTATCAAGTGGGTGAGTTTTCGACAGATGGTGGCGAAGCATTGAAAGCTCCTAATACACTGATGTTGAAGTTGTTGAAAAGTACGAATAATGCTCCTTATGTTAAGGGAAAGGGTACTTGGGACTTGATGATGAAGAATGTCTATTCCTTGGGTGCAAGCCAGATGTCGAGTGATAAGTTTGAGTTGTATATCCAATATCGTAATGACTCGGTAGGTACAGAAATGCAATATCTGATGGAAGGTGATGTGAAAGGAAAACAGTTGCTTCGTGTGATGAACTTGGATCGTCTGGATTCGCGTAACAACTCAACGCCAGATGGTAGGTTTGATTATGTGGAGGGCTATACGGCGTTGTCCTCCTCGGGTAGGATTATCTTTCCAGTATTGGAGCCTTTTGGTAGTCACTTAGCGCAAGCAATTGGTGATTCGTTAGTAGCGAAGAAGTATGTATTCCAGGAACTGTATGACTCTACTTTGGTTAGTGCCCAGGAGATGACGGAGAAGAATAAATTTAGGTTGATGGGTAAGTACAAGGGTAGCGCAGGTAATGAGATACGCTTGGAAGCTATGAATATTCCTCGTGGAAGTGTGGTGGTAACGGCTGGTGGTGCAACGCTGGTAGAGAATGTAGATTATACAGTGGATTATACAATGGGTGTGGTGACAATCTTGAACCAATCCATCATTGATTCTGGTACTAATGTAGATGTGAAATTGGAGAATCAATCACTGTTCTCTATGCAGCGTAAGTCGCTGTTTGGAGCGCACTTGGAGTATGAGTTTAGCAAAGATTTTACGCTGGGTGGTACCATCATGCACCTGCGTGAGAAACCGCTGACTACGAAAGTGAATACTGGTAGTGAACCGTTGGCCAATACCATTTGGGGTGTGAATACTAGTTGGAAGACAGAGTTGCAATGGTTGACCTTGTTGGTAGATAAGGTGCCTTGGATAGAAGCTACTGCTCCATCTACTCTTCAAGTGAATGCGGAGTTTGCTCATTTGATACCTGGACACACGAAGGACGTGGGTGATGTAGGGGCTGCTTATGTGGATGATTTTGAGGCAACAAAGACCAATATAGACATTCACTATCCTAATTATTGGAAATTAGCCTCTACCCCTACTGGCGCTACTTGGGCTGAAGCAGTCATGGGGAATCATGTGGACTACAATAAGAACCGCGCGTTGTTGGCGTGGTACACGGTAGATCCTATTTTTGGTTATCCTCAAAGCAATACGCCACGTCATATTAAGGATGATTTGGATGCGATGTCTGATCATCGAACACGTATTGTATATGAGCAAGAGGTATATCCTAACAAGGAGGTCTTGCCCAATGCAGATTCTAAACTGGCAGTAATGAACTTGAGTTATTACCCCGAGGAGCGTGGCCCATATAATATCTCCGCTGATGAGGTTGGTATGGATGGTCATCTAACCAATCCTCAACAACGTTGGGGTGGCATTATGCGTAAGTTGGATAATACTGATTTTGAGAAAGCGAATATTGAGTATATTGAGTTTTGGCTGATGGATCCATTCCTGACCAACCCAGATGCTACGTTTGAAGGCGGTGATTTGTATATTGACTTAGGTGATGTTAGTGAAGATATTTTGCGCGATGGTAAAAAGAGTTTTGAGCATGGTTTACCTTTGAATGCAGATGAGTCAACGGTGGATTATACGCTTTGGGGACGTTCTCCCAAGACGACCAGTACGGTAGTAGCTTTTGCTAATGAGACAGGTGCGCGTAAGAAGCAAGATGTGGGTTTGAATGGTTTGTCTTCAGCGGAAGAACGAGGTGATGCTAATCAAGATTTTATCTTTTTGTACAACGGTCTCAATCCATATAAGGATTATCTGGATGCTTTACAGAGCAGGGTAGATCCTGCTGTATGGGATTTGTGGTATGAGGATAAATTCTCGCCTCGCAATGACCCAGCGGGTGATGATTACCATTACTATCGTGGTGATGATTATGACCAAGCAGAAACTCCTGTGTTGTTACGCTACAAACGCTACAATGGTACCGAGGGTAATTCACCGGAGATGGATGAGAATGCTTCGTATGGAACTGCTTCGACCCTGCAGCCAGATATTGAGGATATCAACCAAGATAATACTTTGAATGATAGTGAACGTTTCTATCGTTATCGTATCTCGCTACGTAAAGAAGATATGCAACGTGTAGGTCAACAACATATTGCTAGTATCATGGAAACGAATGTGAGGTTGCAGAACGACCAAACGGCCAAGGTAAAGTGGTATCAATTTAAGATTCCGTTGCGTGGTGATACTGCGACGGTGAAGAAAGTGGGCAATATCCGAAACTTCAAGTCGATACGTTTTGCTCGTATTTTTATGACTAATTTCTCACAAGAGACGCACCTACGTTTGGCTTCGTTGGATTTGGTGCGTGGAGAATGGCGCAATTACACGAAAGGCTTGTATCAAGATTTAGCAAATAATCAATACAATATACCTAATCCATACTCGCAGAATGGTTCGATGGATGTAGAGGCAGTGAATATTGAAGAGAATTCTAATCGAACTCCAGTGAACTATGTATTGCCTCCTGGTATTTCGCGTCAGACAGACCCTGGTCAAGCACAATTAATCGCGCAAAATGAGCAGGCGATGGTACTTCGTTTGCGTGAGATGGAACCTAAGGATGCTCGTGGTGTGTATAAGAATGTGGTGTATGATATGCGACAGTACAAGCGTTTGCAAATGTTTGTACATGCGGAATCGCTACCTCAATACGATGCAATAGAAGATAAGGATTTGACCTGTTTCATCCGATTAGGTTCGGACTTGAAGAATAACTACTACGAGTACGAGATTCCATTGCATTTAACCCCAGAGGGTGTATATGACAACAATAATGTCAATGATCGTTTGAAAGTGTGGCCCGAACAGAATATGTTTGACTTTGAATTGCAGGTGCTAACCAATGCAAAGTTAGCTCGCAATAAGGCAAAACGAGCTGGTAATGCCAATGTGGGTAACACTTTACCTTATGAAACCTATGATCCAGAGAAATTGGAGAATAAGGTAACAGTGTTGGGAAATCCTACTCTGGAGGATGTGCAAGCTATTATGATAGGTGTACGCAATAAGTCTAATGAGAAAGTAAGTGGCGAGGTCTGGGTTAATGAATTGCGTTTGAGTCAGTTTAATGAGCAAGGGGGTGTCGCTGCTATGGCGAATGCGGCATTGAGTATTAGTGATATTGCACAATTCAATGTAGCAGGACGTATTGAAACTGCAGGCTATGGCTCTATTGAATCGAATGTGCTTGATCGCAATATGGAAGATGCATATCAGGTCTCTGTTAGCGCGGCTCTGGAAGCAGGACGCCTGTTCCCTGAAAAAGCGAAATTGCAAATACCATTATATGCATCGTATTCCAATGAGACGCTTGCTCCAGATTTTGATCCGCTGGATACGGATGTGAAATTATCCGAAAGTTTGCAAAACTATGAAACGAAAGAGGCGCGTGACTCCATCAAACAGATGGCGAATACTGTACATGAGTCCACGAGTTTCTCAGTTTCAAACATGAAAGTGGATATCCATTCGAAAAAACAAAATATGTTCTACGATCCTGCTAACTTCTCTATATCAGCAAGTTATAATGAACAGAAGCAACATTCGCCTGAGATTGAGCAAGATTTATCCAAAGACTATAAGGGATCGTTCAACTACTCCTATAGTTTTAATCCTAAACCATGGGAACCATTTAAGAATGTAGAAAAAGTAAAAAAAGTGAAGTTCTTATCGGAGCTGAATTTCTATTATTTACCACAATCCTGGGCGTTCAATACGAATATGCATCGTACTTTTACCCACTTAAAAATGCGTGATTTTAATACACAGGATATAGGTGTTTCTGCTCCGAAGGAAATGGATTTGACATTCTCCAAGGACTTTACTTGGGATAGAAACTTTGACTTTAAATATGATTTGACAAAGAACATCAAGTTCTCTTTCCAAACAGCGATGAACTCTACTGTGGAAGAGGGATATTATACTCCAGAGATTCTGAGTATGTACGAAGATTTGCGTTTTGAAAACAAACATTATGAAGCATGGAAGGATACGGTAATGCGTAGCATGGCTACATGGGGTACTCCTTATACTTATCAACAACTCTTCTCTGCATCATGGAATGTGCCGTTCAATCGTATCCCATATTTGGAAACTTTAACAGCTAATGCTTCGTATAATGCAACTTATAATTGGAATCGTACTATGCAGTCTACTAATATCGAGACCAATTTAGGTAACGTGGTGAGCGGAACACGGGCTTGGCAAGTGGATGGTGGTATCAACTTTGAAACTTTGTATGGTAAGTCCAAATATTGGAAACAGATGAATCAGCACTATAATCAACGTGCTAATCTGCGTAAGCGCGCTGGTGCATTCAAACCTAAGACGAACTCACAAGTTATTACTTTTGTGGCAGGAGAAGAGAAAGAGATCACTCACCGTTTGGGTAGCGAATTTTTTAAAGTGACAGCTACTACCAAAGATGGTAAACCATTTAAGGTGAAATTAGTTTCTTCCACTACTACTAAGGCTGTTGTCAAATCCAAAGAAAGCGCAGAAGGGGTGACGATTAAACTAGAGACAATTGATAAGTCGAAACGTTCTGGTGGACAAGTGATAGCGGATATGTTTGCATATTTTGGTACCATGTTTCGTAAGTTGCAAGTCACTTATCGTAATACATATTCTTTGACTTTGCCTGGTTTTGCACCTCAAGCTGGTTTTATGGGTCAACAACGTTTTGATAATCTGTATGCACCTGGTTTTGATTTTGCTTTTGGTGCATTTGGCGATGACTTTGTGGAGAAAGCCAAACGAAATGGCTGGCTTTCTGGTGACACTGCAGTGGTACAACCGGCAACTCGCTCCAAGACAGAAGATTTTGATGCTAAACTAACTCTCGAACCATTCCCTGGCTTGAAGATTCAACTCAATGGTAAACGTTATGAGGCACAATCTACCTCAATTATTTATTCGTATGACCATCTGCAAGAGAATATGACTGGTTCGTTCAATATCACACAAGTAGCTATAGGTACTGCATTTAAAGGAATTGGTAGTGCAGACAAGAATTTTGAATCGGAAGTCTTCAACCAGTTCTTGGCTAATCGCCATATTATGCGAGATCGTATTTCTGCACAGTATGTAGGTAAGAGGTATCCCAATTCAGGTTTCGTACCAGCCAACTTGCGTGGCAAGACATATGATCCTGCGAATGGAGGAGTAAGCGGAAATACCGCCGATGTGTTGGTGCCTGCTTTTTTGGCAGCATATACAGGACGTGATGCGAATACGATTGGCATTAATCCATTCATGAACCTTTTGCATATTCTGCCAAACTGGTCGGTAACTTTTGATGGATTAGGACGCTTGCCTTGGTTGCGTGATCAATTTAAGTCTATTAGCCTTACACATGCATACACTTGCAAGTATGCAATTGGTAGTTATTCCAGTTACTCTACATGGATGTCTATTGATGGGGATTTGAGCAATAAACAGATAGGTTTTGTACGTGATGTGACTACTGACATGCCAATTCCTTCCTCTGCATATGATATTTCTTCGGTGACACTGACAGAGAATTTTTCACCATTAGTCGGACTCAATATGACGATGAAGAATTCATTATCGGCTAAGTTTGAGTATCGCAAGCAGCGTAATATCTCGCTGAATGTCAATTCTGTACAAATAACAGAAGGTCATACGGATGAATTTGTAGTTGGCGCAGGCTATACGATTAAGGACCTCAGCTTCATCACCAAGAATCGCAATGGTGGACAGAAGAAAGTAAGCAATGACCTTAAACTAAATGTGGATGTTAGTTATAAGGATATTAAGACCCTCTTGCGTAAAGTGGAGGAAGATCTTACTCAAGCTAGTTCTGGTAATAAAGTGTTTGGTATAAAAATTAGTGCAGATTACGTACTCTCGCAGAAGATAAATCTGCAGTTCTTCTATGACCACCAAGGAACGACACCGCTCATTTCGTCTTCTTATCCAATCAAGTCGGATAATGTGGGTATAAATATTAAATTGATGCTCACGCGCGACAGCAATTAAAGACATGTATAGAGTGGGTATTATTGGTCCTGAGTCCACGGGAAAGAGTACCTTGGCAGCATATTTAGCACACCGCTATGACGGTGTGCTTGTTGCTGAATATGCGCGCGAATATATGGAATCGTGTGCCCACGCAAGTGCCTACACCTATGAGGATGTTATGAATATTGCACATCATCAAGTGCAGCAGCTTACCGAATTATTCGAGGGGATATCGAAAGGATGTCGAAAGGATGTTATCTTTTTCGATACCGAGTTAATTATTACGAAAGTATGGTTCCTGCACAAATATGGCACTTGTCCCGAGTTTCTAGAGGATGCTTTACACAAATATCCTATGGATATTTATTTGCTTTGTTATCCAGATATCCCATGGCAGCCTGATTCAGTGCGTGAAAATCCAGATATTCGTGAATACCTCTTCGATTGGTACGAACGTGAGATACAAGCGCTAGATATACCATATTATATTATTCGTCATTGAATAGAACAACTCAAAATGCGAGTGAAATAAAACTTTCTTTCGTTTTTCTTGCATGTCTGCATTTTTTGTTGTAACTTTGCAAAAATTTTGGCGTTTTGTGTTTTAGACACATGAAACCCTTTGAAACATTGAAACTTTTAACATTTAAACAAGCCCCCCAGGGGCATGAATTATGGACGCAAAATACAATCCTAAAGACATTGAAGCCAAGTGGTATCAATATTGGCAAGACAAGAAATTATTCCACAGTACTCCTGACGGACGTGAGGCATATACCGTAGTGATTCCTCCGCCAAACGTGACGGGTGTGCTGCATATGGGTCACGTACTCAATAATACCATCCAGGATATCCTCGTGCGTCGTGCGCGCTTAGAGGGTAAGAATGCTTGCTGGGCACCAGGTACTGACCACGCGAGTATCGCTACCGAAGCTAAAGTGATCAAACGCCTCAAAGAGCAAGGCATCAACAAGAGCGACTTGACTCGTGAGGAGTTTCTCAAGCACGCGTGGGCATGGACCGAGGAGCATGGAGGTATCATCCTCAAGCAATTGCGCACACTAGGCTGCTCTTGCGACTGGGATCGTACGGCTTTCACTATGGATGAGACACGCTCCAAAGCCGTGATCGATGTGTTCTGCGACCTATACAACAAAGGCCTCATCTACCGTGGACTCCGCATGGTGAACTGGGATCCAGAGCGCCAAACAGCATTGAGCGACGAGGAGGTTATCTATCAAGAGGAGCATAGCAAGTTGTACTATATGAAGTACTACGTAGTGGAAGGTGATGAGGTTCAGGAGTTCAGTGGTTCAGAGGAGAATGTGATTCATAAAGATGAGAAAGGTTACTACGCTGTAGTAGCTACCACTCGTCCTGAGACCATCATGGGTGACGTGGCAATGTGTATCAACCCTAAAGACCCTAAGAACCAATGGCTCAAGGGTAAGCACGTGATTGTGCCAAAAGTAGGTCGCGTGATTCCTGTCATCGAGGACCGCTACGTGGAGATTGAGTTTGGTACAGGTTGCTTGAAAGTGACCCCAGCACACGATGTGAATGACTACGCTTTGGGACAAAAATACGACCTCACTACCTATGATATATTTACCGCGGACGCGCACGTGAACGTTGAGGGATTGGAGGCAGATATCTATCCAAATGTAGCTACCTACCAAGGCATGGACCGCTTCGACTGCCGCAAGCAGATTGTGGTGGATTTGCAAGCAGAGGGATTAGTAGAGAAAGTGGAAGACTATACCAATAAGGTGGGTTACTCGGAGCGTACCAATGTGCCTATCGAGCCACGTTTGAGTTTGCAATGGTTTATCCGCATGCAGCACTTTGCTGACATTGCATTGCCACCAGTAATGAACGACGATATCGTATTCTATCCAACAAAATACAAAAACACCTACCGCAACTGGCTGGAGAATATCAAAGACTGGTGTATCTCACGCCAACTCTGGTGGGGACATCGTATTCCTGCGTACTACGAGAAAGCATTGCTCGAAGAGACAGGCGCAGAGAACTATCCAGAGGATAAGATTATTGTAGCGCCAAACATCGAGGCAGCTGCCGAGAAATCGGGCTTGAGTGTAGATGCGTTGGTACAAGACGAAGGTGCATTGGATACATGGTTCTCATCATGGCTCTGGCCAATCAGCCTCTTTGATGGCATCGAGAACCCTGGTAATGAGGAGATTAACTATTACTACCCAACCGCTGACTTGGTGACTGGCCCAGATATCATCTTCTTCTGGGTAGCACGTATGATCATGGCGGGATATGAGTATATCGGCAAGATGCCATTTAAGCATGTGTATTTCACCGGTATCGTGCGCGACAAACTTGGTCGTAAAATGTCTAAGTCACTCGGTAACAGCCCTGATCCATTGGATTTGATTGAGCGTTTTGGCGCAGACGGCGTGCGTATGGGTATGATGCTCTGTGCTCCTGCGGGCAATGATATCTTGTTTGACGGTAGCCTCTGCGAGCAAGGACGTAACTTCTGCAACAAGATCTGGAACTGCTTCCGCTTGATTAAGGGTTGGGAAGTTGCCGACATGGCTATGCCAGAGACCAATCAATGGGGCGTTGAGTGGTTTGAGGCAGTACTGGCTAAAGCACAAGCTGAGGTGGCAGACTTGTTCAGCAAATACCGCCTGAGCGAAGCGTTGATGGCTATCTACAAACTCTTCTGCGACGAGTTCTCTGGTTGGTACTTGGAGATCATCAAACCTGCATATGGTCAACCAATTGATAAGGCAACCTATGAGAAGACTATCCAATTTATGGATACTATGCTCAAACTTTTGCACCCATTCATGCCATTCATCACCGAGGAATTGTGGCAAGCGATTGAGGAGCGCAAAGAGGGCGAAAGTTTGATGGTCAGCCCGTTAGCGGGAGTTGCAGAGTTCCAAAGTTCCAAAGTTTCAGAAGCAGAAGAATTGTTTGCCACCATCTCTTCCATCCGCAATATCCGTGCGCAAAAGAATATCTCTCCTAAGGAGGTATTGACGTTGGTTTGCCCAGAGGCATTGCCAGCAGTTGTAGTGAAGTTGGCGAATGTAGAGTTGGCAGTAGGTGCTGAGAAGAGTGCTGGTAGCGCATCTTTCATTATCGGTACCACCGAGTATAGCGTGCCACTGGAGAAGTTCATCAATGTGGACGAGGAATTGAAGAAACTCGAGGCCGAGTTGGCTCACCAAGAGGGCTTCTTGCGTGGTGTGATGGGTAAACTCAACAACGAGCGCTTTGTGCAAAACGCTAAACCAGAGGTGGTAGAGCTCGAGCGTAAAAAGAAAGCCGATGCTGAGAGTCGCATTGCCACCATCAAGGAGGCAATTGCGCAGATGAAGATTTAAATAAAGGGAACTACATATGAGTTGACGCCAGAATGTAAAACATAACACGGATCATATGGATCAACAACGTCAACAATTTTATTTTTAACAACATTGCGCGGCAATCAACTCCCTGCCGCGCACAAGAAATATCACACTAGTGTCAACAAGTATATAAGTCCCTAATTTATTACTTATAACTGGCTGATATGCTTAAACTATCACATATTTAATTTTTCTAACAGATGCTTGTTTGAAATAAAGGAATACTTTTTTTATTTCGCATACAGGTTCTTGTTATAATAGAGGTTACTTCATAGTTACAACAAAAAACTTTTAGTTATGAGGAAAATTAAACTGATTTCATTCTTAATTATTGCTTATACTGCTTTGTCCCCAAATTTTATTTGTGCACAAGGGACGATTAAACGACTACCATCTGGGGTTTATGGGGTGGTTGATGAGAATGATAAAACAATCATTCCATATAACTACCATTATATACGAAAAGATGGCAATTACTATATTGTAGAAAATAAAGATTTAAAAGAAGCGGTTGAGCTTATCAAGAAAGCAATTGCAGACAATAATGATAAGAACAATTTTACAAAAAACGGACTTCTCAATATTGCCCGCGCTGCTGTAAAGCAGGGAATTGTCGTTACATGGACAGAATATAACGAAACACCTGCAACTACCGCAAAGACTGGTTTAATCAGCGGAACTTTTACACTTACGCTTGGTGAAGACAGTATGAAAGTCAGCGTAAGCAAAGTAATTCCAAAACTTGCGGATACAGGCTCATCCAATTCCATTTTTGAAAGATACATTCCTATCGAAAATGTGTATGGTGCATATATCA
>JAZOVR010000034.1:0-5958 GCA_045658785.1 Paludibacteraceae bacterium
TGAGAACGCAGGTTTGATCTGGAATGCATTACAAGGTGGTGCTCTCACACTCAAAGCTTTGAAGAAAGCTACAAAATTGAAAAACGACGACTTGAACCTCGCTTTGGGCTGGTTGGCTCGCGAAGGTAAAGTTGCTTTCGAGGAGGCAGAAGAATTGACTATCTCTCTCCTTTAATGACTACGATAAGGCTGTTTGACTTCGGGCAAGCAGCCTTATTTTACTTGTCAATTACGCACTATTCACGCACAATAAACGCACTATTCCAATAGTTTACAACTACTATGAAGATAGCTATCGTGGGCGCATCAGGCGCCGTGGGACAAGAACTCCTAAAGATTTTGGCTGAGCGCCAATTCCCAATCACCAACCTCCGACTTTTCGGATCTGCACGTTCTGCAGGCACTACATATACCTTCTGCGGCAAAGATTACACCGTAGAAGAACTTCGTCATGGCGACCTGTTTAAGGGTATTGATATTGCTTTTGTATCTGCAGGTGGCTCAGTATCAAAGGAATACGCTGAGGACATCACTCGCTATGGAGCCATTATGATCGACAACTCTTCGGCTTTTCGTATGGACCCTGAGATTCCTTTGGTCGTTCCAGAGCTCAACGCCGACGACATCAACCAGGCCCTCCAAGAGGGCGGCAGACGTATTATCGCCAACCCCAACTGTACTACAATCATCATGGCAGTCTGCTTGAAGGCCATTGAGGAACTCTCGCATATCAAGCGCGTGCATGTATCTTCTTATCAATCGGCTTCGGGCGCAGGTGCCAGTGCAATGGCTGAGTTGGAGGAGCAATACCGTCAAGCTGTCAACGGTGAAGAAGTAAAGCATCAAAAGTTTGCTTACCAACTCGCGTATAATCTCATTCCTCAGATTGATGTCTTTGGTGATGATGACTACACCAAAGAAGAGTTAAAGATGTACCACGAGACGCGCAAGATCATGCACTCGGACATTGCTGTGTCGGCGACTTGTGTGCGTGTGCCTTCTTTGCGTGCACACTCAGAGGCAATTTGGGTGGAGACTGCCGAGCCGCTTACTCCAGAGCAAGTGCGCCAAGCTCTATCTCATGCAGAAGGTGTACAAATAATGGATGATCCTACTAAGTCCAATGGCACCTTCCCTTACCCTATGCCATTATACTTGAGTGGTACAGACGATGTGTATGTAGGCCGTATACGCCGTGATTTGGCAAATGAGAATGGTATCACTTTTTGGTGTGTAGGCGACCAAATCCGCAAAGGTGCAGCCCTGAATGCTGTTCAAATAGCAGAGAAGATTATCAAGAAGTAATAGATTCAAACAAATATTTCTAAATCACCATTTATGTTTTCGGACATAGGTGGTGATTTTTATTTGCACAATTCAAAAAAATATCGTACCTTTGCAGCGCAATCCGAGTAATTGGTTTTGCGGACATATTATAAAAAGCGTTTATTAGGCTTGTTTTGCTACTACTAAATCTAGCAAATTTATGACCTCAAAACGAGAATTGATAAATGCTCCTTGGTGTGTTTCTTTCGTTGTACCAACAACGATGAACATATCAGCGTGGGCATTGTTGTTTGTTCTTGGTCAGAGGTTTTGCTAGAACCTAGTAGTAGAGAATCAGTTCAATAAGGTTCCACGCTTTTATATATCCATTCACGGGCTGTTTGGAACCAACTCCCAAAACAATAAGTATAAAAACAATGAAAAAGGTATTTAGCTTTCTTATTCTCTGTTCCATGGCATTATTTACTGCCTGCAATCCAACAGATTCAAACAATCCTGAGGATCCAATAGATCCAAACAATCCTGAAAATCCAACTGACACCGATGATCCAGAACAAAACAATGAAGGAAAGATGGTAGCAGTAGATTTAGGCTTAAGTGTTAAATGGGCAATATGCAATGTCGGTGCAAATAAACCAGAAGAATACGGTGATTATTTCGCATGGGGCGAAACAAAACCAAAAGAGATATTCGATTATAATACTTATAAATGGTTCGATAATGAGGGATCTAGCGGATTAACCAAATATTGCACCAATAGTGATTTTGGGCGTGTGGACAATAAAAGCACTCTCGAGTTATCGGACGATGCAGCTCATGCAAATTGGGGAGGTAGTTGGCGTATGCCTACTAAGGAAGAAATAGATGAACTGATCAATAACTGTAATTGGACATGGACTACTAAAAGCGATATAAGAGGTTTCTTAGGAACCAGCAAGAAGAACGGCAAATCTATTTTCTTCCCCACAGCTGGTTACCGCAACGAATATGGTTCCCTTGTCTTAGAACAAAACTACGGCTGTTATTGGTCAAGTGATCTTGACAAGGACGCACCTTCCGATGCGTGGTATCTTGGCGTAAGCTCCAGAGGTAGCGTGAGGATATTTAGTTCTGGTCGTTCATACAGCGGGTTGAGTGTGCGTCCAGTTTGCCCATAATTTGTACAATTATATTTCTGCACTCACCCTGCCAGAAAATTGGTGGGGTGAGTTTTTTATGCTCACAAAATAGAAGACAACAATACCGATTGGGCACAACTTTTACCAGACAGCAATAGTTTAGAACAAACTCAGTTGTTCGTCCACGGGTTTGCTGTCTTCAGGCACTTCGTTGGTGATGGTGAATGGCACATCTACCACATTCGTTTCAGTCGTTGTTTGCGCCTCATCACCTGCTGGCTCTGCCAGCTCATCGCCTTCGTTTGGTTCAATCTCTGGCTCTGGTTCCACTATTTCTGGCTCTGGAGTAATATCTTCTATCTGTGCTATCTCTAGTGTTGAGAAACGTTTTCCTTTTGCTTTCGGCGATTTGGTCTCGATGAATTCAGACATAATCACCTCTACGGCCATCTTCGTTTCATCTGCAAATATAATCTTAAATACCGCCTCCTCGTGGTCGGTCAGGATGGTCATCTTGCTATCACCATTCTCGCCCAACATGTTTTGCAGTTTAGCTTGTGCATCCAATTGGAAACGCTTACCATAGTAAAAACCTAAGTCTGCATTCCACATGGCGAGCGACCACACTTTCTCGCTATCAAACTTCTCAATACGCCAGATATTTTGATCAAAGTGTGCAGTCAAATCAAAGTTAGTCAAGTAGTAGCCGCCATTATTGGTGATAACTAGGATTCGATCATCATTCGTAAATTCGCCCAAGTACATACCTTGTCCGTCATAATTCAAACGTAGTACATCTGGATCGAACCACACCTTACGACCACCTAGAGTAGAATGACCTTTCTGTTTGAGTGTAATGGACTTCACCTCAAATTTCGTCAATACATTACCACGTGCGGTACGGCTCTTGATTGCCAGTTCGCTCAAATCCTTGATCACTTCCAATTTCTTGAGATGCAATGCGGGTTTGAGAGCTACGCGAACCACCTCGGCTTCACCATTGGGATTGGCTGTGAAGTACATCACGCGTGAACCTGCTGTGCCTTGGGTTAAGTCATATTCTTTATCACGTGCCACACCTGTAACCGCGAAACGCTTCATATAGTAGATTCCGCCCTTGCCATCGCGATAAATTGCGTTGTAGATGGTACGGTTGTCGTTCTTGCGATAGATGTCAATATGAATGATATCCTTACCCACATACACCTTATCCGCCACCTTCACAATCTTATATTTACCATCCTTATGGAAGATGATTACATCGTCAATGTCAGAACAGTTGCACAGAAATTCGTCCTTCTTCAACCCCGTACCGATAAAGCCTTCGGCACGATTGATATAGAGTTTCTCATTGGCCTCTACCACTGTCTTGATATTGATATTCGCGAAGTTACGCACCTCTGTACGGCGTGGATAGAGATGACCATACTTGGTTTTCAATGTGTCAAACCATGCGATGGTATAATCATTCAGGTTCTTGAGATTCTTGATGGTAGCTTTGATCTTCTTGTCCAAGTCACGCATCAGTTCATCCGCTTTCTTCGAATCAAAACGAGTGATACGAATCATGCGAATCTCAAACAATCGCTCAATATCCTCGCGACGTACTTCACGAATCAATTTCGCTTTCCAAGGTTCCAAAGCTTGATCAACAAATGCAATCAACTTCTCTTTGTCGGGAGCATTCTCATACCCTTCCTCCTTGTATATTCTGTTCTCAATGAAGATCTTCTCCAACGAGGTAAAGAAGTACTGTTCCTCCAATTCCGCCTTAGCAATCTCCAACTCCCACTTCAGCAAAGACTTAGTGTGTTCCACCGATAAGCGTAGCAACTCGCTCACGGTTGTGAAGATAGGTTTCTTGTCTTGCACCACACAGCAGTTTGGAGATATATTCACCTCGCAATCGGTAAATGCATAGAGTGCGTCTATTGTTTTGTCCGATGAACTGCCAGGTGCTAACTGTACCTCTATTCGTGCCTCTTCTGCCGTAAAATCATCTACCTTGCGTACCTTAATCTTTCCTTTCTGCACAGCACGCATGATGGTCTCGATAATCTTAGTAGTCGTGGTACCAAAAGGTATCTCCGTGATAATCAGTGTGCGATTATCGTCAGATTTTTGAATCTTCGCACGAATACGTACAGCTCCACCACGTTCACCATCGTTGTAGCGACTCACATCAATCTCGCCACCTGTCGGAAAGTCTGGATAGAGTTGAAACTCCTCACCACGCAGATATGCCAAGGCTGCATCGCAGATCTCGCAGAAGTTATGAGGCAGAATCTTCGAGTTCAGACCCACTGCAATACCTTCTACGCCCTGTGCTAAAAGCAATGGGAACTTAATGGGCAGATTAATAGGTTCCTTTTTGCGACCGTCGTAGGACATCATCCAATGCGTTGTCTTCGGATTAAACACCGTGTCCAGCGCAAACTTACTCAGTCGTGCTTCTATGTAACGAGGTGCTGCCGCACCATCACCCGTCAAGGTATTTCCCCAGTTTCCTTGACAATCAATCAGCAGATTCTTTTGCCCTAATTGCACCAACGCATCACCAATACTAGCGTCACCATGAGGGTGATACTGCATCGTTTGACCTACGATATTGGCTACCTTGTTGTACTTGCCATCATCCACACACTTCATAGCGTGTAGGATACGACGTTGTACAGGCTTCAAACCGTCCTCGATAGCGGGGACGGCACGCTCCAAAATCACATACGAAGCATAGTCCAAGAACCAATCTTGGTACATGCCCGTCAAATGCTGCTTGATTGCGTCTGGATTTTCTGCCATAGCGGGAATGACGGCAATAAAGATAAATTATGGATTATTGATAGCGTTTGTTGAGCAATACGTGAGCAAACAAACCACCCACTTCAAGCACCAAACCTACTACCAAAAGTGCATTTTTTTGCACACCAAAGAAGTAAACAGCCAAGCTAACTACTCCAAGCAATACGAGGATTGCACCTAAGTTTTTCAGTAAAGTATTCATATTGTTTTTCTTTATTTTTTACCCATTTATACAATTTGCTACAAAGGTACAACAAAAATTGCAAATACGCAAGAAAAATAACGGAAAAAATTTATCGAACCCACAACAAAGAAGATAAAGAGATATTTATTCCTGCCACAGACATATAGTTCGTTTCTCGTATCGTTTATAAACAAAAAAAATAGAGGTTCATCGCCTCTATTTTTGTGCAGATAGAGGGATTCGCTAGCGTAATTAATTTACGCGTATCGTTCGAGCCCACTTGAGGCGAGATAAGAGCCCCCGTCCGTGGAAGGAGAAGGCCCTGTCCTTCTCCAAAAAAAAGAAAAGGAGTTCCATTCAGAACTCCTTTCTTGTTTTTGCGGAGAGAGAGGGATTCGCTAGCGTAATTAATTTACGCGTATCGTTCGAGCCCACTTGGGCGAGATAAGAACCCCCGTCCGTGGAAGGAGAAGGCCCTGTCCTTCTCCAAAAAAAAGAAAAGGAGTTCCATTCAGAACTCCTTTCTTGTTTTTGCGGGGAGAGAGGGATTCGAACCAAGTCGGAGGCCAA
>JAZOVR010000035.1:0-45618 GCA_045658785.1 Paludibacteraceae bacterium
CCAATTGTAGGATGCATGCTTTTACAACTTGTGCCATATTTTAATAAACATTTAGATTTGCAATGACTTTCTTTAATGATTTCACTTCTTCAATCATCTGCTTTAACTCATTAAAAGTATAGTATCTTCCACCTATATAAGCAAATGACTGAAAATCTGTTTCGATAAATCCATCAACAGATGTCCAAACTGGAAACCATTTATCATCAAAATACTTCTCAACTCTTACAATTGTGTTTATATCATTTAAGAGAATTTGACTGTTCAATTTTCTACATTCTTCTGTCATTTCGACACGTCTATATGTTCCATCTTTCCGATAAAAGTATACCGAACTTCCATTGCAACCAAAGGTTGCACTATTCTCTCCATTATCAGATAGCCAATAAACTTTGCAGCCAGAATTGCTACGTAGAAATTGATACAACTCGTGGTTGTTCAATTCAAATTCAAAATCTTTTTCCATAGTTATTTTTTATTTTCGCCTACTCTTTGTTGGATTTTCGGCACACTCCAATTTTATTGAAAAAATAGTTTTAATTCATCTGTAGGCATATAAAAAAAGCGTGGAGTCCGACTATTGCCGTTCCACGAACTGAGGCCTTCGCATTGCCTATCCAATAAAACGACAACGCGAAGCCCACGCCGAATATAAACATTCTCCGTGCTACATAGTTAAGGTACGCGTATGCGCATATGTATATACGCAAATGCTGTACCAAAATAGGCACAAGAGGGATAATCTATATCCCGTAGGACATCTATCGTTGCACTGCTCTTATTGGATTTTGAAAGTTGCGAAGTTTCAGTTCGTCAGAACAGAGCGCTAATAAACGCCTTTTTAATATGTCTGCTACCCTCCGCCGCTGATGTCAGACATCCCTCGGCGCAGGTTCACGGTGCAAAGGTAGTGAATTATTTTGAATTGAGCAAATAAAAAAGCCATTTATGCGAAATTTGCATAAATGGCAAGGTGGTTTGGATGAGTATATAATGCACTTCTATTCAGTACATTTATTCATCAATCGTTTTGTTTCACGCAATTCTTTTTGTAGCAATTCCATTCGTTCTTTCAATTGCTCTTGAGTAGGCAGCACATCCTGAATACGCACATTATTGTATGTAGCTACACCCATAGGTGTGCTAATTCCTTTAAACGACCACTGAACATCTGCCTTATTCATATCCGAGCAGATGAGCAAGCCTATCGTTGGATTTTCATCATCATGCTTCAATAACTCATCCACAGCATTCACATAGAAATTCAGTTTGCCTGCAAATTCTGGCTCGAACTCTCGCGCCTTCAACTCACATACCACATAACAACGCAAACGGATATGGTAGAACAACAAATCTATCTTGCGTGACTTGCCACCCACGATCAATTCTTTTTGTCTTCCAACAAAAGCAAAGCCACTGCCAAGCTCCAACAGCAGGTCTGTAACGCTCTTAGTCAGTGCTTCCTCCAATTCGTACTCATCATAAATTTCATGCCCTACTGTAGCAAAACCAAAGTCATAGTTCTCTTTTAACACCTCCTGTACTAACTGACTTTGCAAAGCAGGCAAGTGCTCTGTAAAATTATTCAAGATTTTACCTTGATGTTCGTACAAATTTGCCTTTATACAATTGATTAGCGCAGCACGACTCAACCCCTGTTCAATAGTTTTACCAATATAGAATAACGCTTCGTCGATGGATTTGCATTTGGAAATAATCTCCACATGATGCCGCCAAGGTACACATGCAAAAGCTGAAGGAAATTCTGCACCAAGTTGGTGCGTTTTTTCTGCAATAGTCTGTTGCAGAATTACATTACCGATTTCACCACCAGATTGGTGGAGTTTTGTGTTCGCTAATTCACCACCAAGCTGGTGGAGTTTTGTAAATCCCTCAGTATAAAACAAATACCATTGTTTCATATACCTTAGATTAGTAACTGAAAAGCCCTCTGCGTCCAGAAACTCTCGTTTGAGATCAAGACTTACTTGCTCTACCACGCCTGCGCCCCAACGCTCTTCTGCTTTTTTCTGCACTAAGTCACGACCTAACTCCCAATTGAAGAGTAACTTCTCTGAGTTTACTCTCACAGAAGCTTTTACTTGCGCAGCACGATAGCGATGTTTTATCTCCGCTATCCAATTTACATAATCTACATCCAACTGCACATCGTGCGAGTGTACGGACAGATTTATTGGTTGATTGTTCATGTGGTTGATTTTTGCATTTCCAACCGCAAAGGTAGTGAAATATTTTGGATTGAGCAAGAAAAATCGCCTTTTGAGGTGATTTTTTCTTTAAACAGATAAGTCAACTTTTTTAGGAATTTAGTCAACCTTTTTAGGAATGAGGTCAACTATTTCGGGAATCAAGTCAACCTTTTTAGGACTCAATCTTAAGAAAAGTGCTTTTTTACTCATAAGGTTTTCTTTCGCTCTTCTCTCGGTGTTCTCTCGGTCGTCGGTCGGTAGAATGAGGGAAGGTATAAGAGAGGAGAAAAGAATGGAAATCCTAAGAAACAGCACTTTTTGGTGGTTGGGAGTTCTTAGGGTGTAGGTTGGTTCTTCTTTGGTTCATCCTTGGTCTTTTACACGAGAAAATTTGGTTAGGTACAAAGGAATAGAATCTTAAGAAAAGTACTATTGCCTATACTCACATATTAGGCGGTCGTGCCTACCCTGTACGGCACTACCCTGTAGCCATACGGCTGCGTGACCGCAAGGGTCGCGCCATTCTATGTATTGCGCTTAATCCTCAAAGTGGGGACTTTTCGGACGCAATACTCGGAGTGCGTTCCGTCGCACTCCTTCACCTTGGTCTTTAACACGGAGCAGATTGGGAAGGTACTAGGGAAGGGAATCTTAAGAAAAGTACTTTTGCCTATACTCACATATTTGGCGGTCGTGCCTACCCTGTACGGCACTACCCTGTAGCCATACGGCTGCGTGACCGCAAGGGTCGCGCCATTCTATGTATTGCGCTTAATCCTCAAAGTGGGGACTTTTCGGGCGCAATACTCGGAGTGCGTTCCGTCGCACTCCTTCACCTTGGTTCTTCCTTGGTCTTTAGCCCGAGGAAGAAAGGGAGGGTACAAAGGAAGGTAATCTTAACAAATAGCACTTTTTGCACAAGACAAAAAATGCTCGGCGAATTAACGCCGGGCATTAAACCTGTCGCCTTTGCGATGTGATTACTTATTAGAGTAACTTCTTTACTTGGTCGTACACGTTTTGTGCGGTGAAGCCGAGTTTCTCGTCAAGCACTTTGTATGGAGCAGAGAAACCGAAGGAGTTGAGTCCCCAAACGGTACCGTGCTCACCTACAAGGCCTTCGAGGTTACATGGCAAGCCTGCGGTCAAACCAAAGCGTGCTACGCCTTGTGGCAGAACCTCTGCTTGATACTCTTTGCTTTGTTGGCGGAAGATAGCCTCAGAAGGTACACTCACGATTTGGAGGCGCACACCCTCTGCACGGAGGAGTTCGGCACCAGCCATCAATGTAGAAACCTCACTACCAGAAGCAATCATCACCACTTGTGGGTTTTCGTCTTTGCTTACGATATACGCACCTTTCTTCACGCCAGCCTCTGAGGTGTTAGGCACAGAGGTAACATCTTGGCGAGAAAGGATAAGGGCAGTAGGAGTATAGATATTCTCCATTGCCATTTTCCATGCAGCGGTAGTCTCCTCGGCATCAGCAGGACGGAGTACCATCACGCTTGGACGACCTGAGTGGTTGTGGAGTTTCTCCATCAAACGGATTTGTGCTTCTTGCTCTACTGGTTCGTGGGTTGGGCCATCCTCACCTACGCGGAAAGCGTCGTGGCTCCATACGAACATCATCTGAATCTCCATAAGGGCTGCCATACGGATTGCAGGCTTCATGTAGTCAGAGAAGACGAAGAAAGTACCGCAGGCAGGAATGATACCGCCGTGCAATGCCATACCAATGCAGACGCAAGCCATAGTGAGTTCGCTCACACCTGATTGGAGGAAACGACCAGTGAAGTCATCTGCTGTGATGACATGGGTATGCTTGAGGAAGCCGTCGGTCTTGTCTGAGTTGCAAAGGTCGGCGGAGGATACAATCATGTTGCCGACATGCTCAGAAAGGAAAGAGAGGGCAGATGCCGACGCGGTACGGGTTGCGACATTGTCTTTTTGTTGGAGCAAACTCCAATCAAGACAAGGAGTCTCGCCACTCATAAAGGTCTCATACTCGTTAGTAGCCAATGGATTAGCCTCTTTCCATTCGTGGTAAGCCGCATAGCGTTGGTTGGTTATCTCGCGGAGTTCCTCGGCGCGTTTGTCAAAGAGCGCTTGTACGTCAGGGAAGATTTGGAATGGATTCTCAGGGTCACCGCCGAGGTTCTTAACTGTTGCCTCGAAGCTTGCGCCAGACTTGCTGAGAGGTTGACCGTGGGTAGAGGTCTTGCCTTCCCAACTCACGCCTTCTGCGTTGACACAACCCTTACCCATAGAGGTATGACCAATGATGAGTGAAGGACGAGAAGTCTCATTTTGTGCGTTGATGATGGCTTGGCGAATAGCATCAGGGTCGTGACCGTCGATGTCTTGTACATACCAACCCCATGCCTCGTACTTCATGGCTACATTCTCAGAACTTACCTCGTTGCAAGAGGTAGATAGCTGAATCTCGTTGGAGTCGTAGTACATGATGAGGTTATCGAGTTTGAGGTGACCTGCCATACGACCAGCACCTTGGCTAATTTCCTCTTGGATACCACCATCAGAGATAAATGCATATATGGTTGGGTTGTGGAACTCTACATAACGAGCGTTAAACCACTTAGCTGCGATAGCTGCACCGACCGCAAAAGTGTGGCCTTGACCAAGAGGACCAGAGGTGTTTTCGATGCCACGCTCCACATTGCGCTCTGGGTGACCAGGAGTCACGCTACCCCATTGACGGAGTTGCTTGAGCTCGTCCATGGTGAAGTGCCCTGTCATGCAGAGTTGTGCATAGAGCATAGGTGACATGTGACCAGGATCAAGGAAGAAGCGGTCGCGCGCCTCCCAACATGGGTTCTCTGGATCGTGGATAAGGAACTCTGAATAAAGCACTTGTACGAAGTCTGCTCCACTCATTGAGCCACCAGGGTGACCACTCTTGGCCTTCTCGACCATTGCTGCGGCAAGGATACGGATGTTATCAGCCGCTTTTGTCATTAGTTGTTTTGAATTCATGATTGTATCGTTAGTTTATTATAGTTCAAAGTTGTTTAAAATGGTTCGGCGTGGTTAAAATTTGTATGCGAGGTAGTAGTTGAATACCCAATTAAAATCCTTGCGGAAACCCAAACCGGGAATATAGTATGGCATCACTCCTCCCTCTTTGGCATTGCGGGTGAATAGGAGTTTCATACGGATATACCATCCCATCTGAAAACCCTTGTATACTTGCACCTGACAACCCGCTACTATCTCTCCCCAACAGTCAAAACGGTGTTGGTCGTAGAAATTCAGTCGTTGTTCTCCCCAATACTCACTATGTAGCTTGACATTCGTAAGATCATAGTTTTGGTATGCACCACCAAAGCGCAAACCAACTAGCATATTATTCTCCGACGCACCTTTTTTTACTACTGCAAGATCCATGCCCAAACGACCAAAACCCCCTTGCCCTTTGTGCATTCCACCGTCTGCACCACGCTCCGCCAGGGCATATCCTGCTTCAAGGGTAGGGTAGAAACGTTTAGCAAGGCGCACATTGATGGCTGCCTCATAACTTTGTATCTTTCCCGCAGAACGCGCCAATTCAAGAACGGCGTTTCCTATATCCAACTTCACGCTCATACCCTGATACACAGCGGTGTCTGCATATTCGCGTGCGCTCGCGCATAATGCGAAGCAGCAGAGGGATACTATGAGCAACAGTCTATTCATGTAGGTAAATACACAGATTGTCTTGTGCAACAGTTTCTACACTCGCGTTGAGGATACTAACACTATCCACGCGTGGGTCGGTTGACCACGCTGCGGTAATGGTGTGATATACCGCACAACCGCAAGCCAAACTGATAAACTGCTGACGAGGGGTGTGCTGAATATAGAGTGTATCTATCTGGTTGTGATAGAGCATCAGGTAGGCTGTCAGATTGGTATCAGGTCGCAACTCTAATCCCATAACTTTGATACCCTTTCCTTGCATACCGATGTCGCTACCGATACCAACCACGGTTACGCTATCCCATTGATTGTAGTAGATAGTATCACCTGATGAGGTTATAGAATCGGCGGAAAAAGTTACTTGTACTGCTGTACCAAGCTCTTGGTAGCATGCTTTCTCTGGCTCGCAAGCCGTTAATAGGGAACAAAGAATAAGGAATAAAGAGCAAAGACGAATATGCTTCGCCTGTTGTAACAAGAAGTGATATGTCTTGATCCTTTGTCCTAGGTTCATGATTTACAATAATGTCTTTGCTTCGTTTTTAAGTGCTTGCAGAGCAATATCATTGGGCGTATCACCATTGGTGCGATAGGCTGTTATGAGCGTTTTAGCGTAGTCCAATGCGCTACTTCCTGTTGGCATCTGTTGTGCGATACTATTCACAAAAGCCACTGTCTGTTGCTTGGCATTGTCAATCAACCCCCACACCTCGTCACTTACATAAATCTGTTGGCTGAGGTTATGGTCGTACTCTTGGCGGATGGTCTGCATGAGATGTGCTTGCACTTGCAGAGGAGTCATCTCTGCGAGATTGAGGTCAATGAGCATATGCTCTGGCATAGTACGCTCTAGTAGCAAAGTCAAGCGTTCATATGCTCGCATACGAAGCGGAGAAATCTCTTTTTGTGAGAGTCGTTTGAGTTCCCAGAGACGCTTTTCTGTCTCACTTTTATAGAATTTGTGCATCACGAACCATGTCGCCAAAAGGACACAAAAGGCAGGAATGCAGTATTTTAAAATCTCAGTCATAATCACCCAAATAAATTTGGGTGCAAAGTTACAAAAAAAATCGCACATCTGCAAGGGATTTTCTTACAAAATGTGCGATTTGATTTTATTATGGGTATTTTCTTACTTAATCATGTCGCAACCCATGTATGGTTGCAGGGCTGCAGGGATACGGATACCTTCAGGTGTTTGGTTGTTCTCCAAGAGGGCCGCTACGATACGAGGTAACGCAAGTGCAGAACCGTTAAGTGTATGAGCCAGAGTGACTTTCTTATCCTCTGCACGGCGATAGCGGCAGTGGAGACGGTTGGCTTGATAAGTGTCGAAATTGGATGTAGAAGACACTTCTAACCAACGATGTTGCGCCTCAGAATATACCTCAAAGTCGTAGCAGAGTGCTGCAGTGAATGACATGTCTCCACCACTCAAGCGAAGTACACGGTAAGGGAGTTCTAATTTTTGGAGAAGACCCTCTACGTGTTCTAACATCTCTTTGTGGCTTGCGTCTGAATGTTCAGGGGTGTCGATACGTACTATCTCAACTTTGCTGAATTCGTGCAAACGATTAAGTCCACGTACATCCTTGCCATATGATCCTGCCTCGCGACGGAAGCATTGGGTGTAGGCGCAGTTTTTGATTGGGAGTTGTGCCTCTTCGAGAATGACATCGCGGTAGATGTTGGTAACAGGCACCTCAGCCGTAGGAATGAGATAAAGATCGTCTAATTGGCAATGGTACATTTGTCCCTCTTTATCAGGGAGTTGTCCTGTTCCATAACCGCTAGCTTGGTTGACTACCGTAGGAGGCATGATTTCGGTATAGCCTGCCTTGTTTGCCTCCGCGAGGAAGAAGTTGATCAACGCGCGTTGCAGGCGTGCGCCTAATCCTACATATACAGGGAAACCTGCGCCTGAGATCTTCACGCCGAGGTCAAAATCAATAAGGTTGTATTTCTTCGCCAATTCCCAATGTGGGAGTTTGTCGTCTTTTGCTAGTTGTTCGTCGGTAGCGGTATCCCAGTCGCGGATAGCGATGGTACCTTCAGCAGCAAGCTTGTCGATCATTGGTTGGTTAGCCCAGTTGCCAATCTTCACGACAAGGTTATCCTCTGCGCTTCCGCCCTGAGGCACAAGGTCGTAAGGTACGTTAGGGATAGTAAGAAGGAGAGAGGTTAGTGCCTCTTCTGCCTTTGCCATCTCTTGTTCGTAGCCAGGGATAGCTTGTTTGAGAGCACCTGTTTGTGCTTTGGCAGCCTCTGCCTCTTCTTTTTTGCCTTGTGCCATGAGCGCGCCAATAGACTTGGAGATCTTGTTCATCTCTGCAGAAGCTGCATCCTTCTTTTGTTGTGCTGCTTTGCGTTCGGTGTCAAGAGCGATAACTTGCTCAATGGTCTCAGCAGCATTAGCAAAATGTTTTTTTTCTAAGCCAGCAATAACGGCTGCCTTGTTGTCGTATATCTGTTTGAGTGTAAGCATCTTAATTTTGAATTAAGAATTTTGAGTTAAGAGTTAAAAAACAAATTTCTCCTGCCAACTGCCGAGGCAATCGGTAGGAGAAACTTATTTGCCATTCCTCTTGCCGAGACTATGGGTTACCCCTTCTTATGCCTCTGCGATAGGTTGGATAGATACGTAAGATTTGTTGTTACGTTTCTTTTGGAAAGTAACAATACCATCGGTCAACGCAAAGAGAGTGTGGTCGCTACCCATACCCATGTTCTCACCTGGGTTGTGTACTGTACCACGTTGGCGTACGATGATGTTACCTGCTTTAGCAAATTGTCCACCAAAGATTTTGATACCTAAGCGTTTGCTTTCTGATTCGCGGCCGTTCTTGGAACTACCGACACCTTTCTTGTGTGCCATACTTCTTTAAAACTTGGTTTTTTAAGGGTTACACATTAAGCCAACACGATCTCTTTAACTACGAGATTGGTCAAATCTTGACGATGGCCGTTCAACTTACGATAGCCTTTGCGACGTTTTTTGTGGAAAACGAGAACTTTCTCACCACGGCACTCGTTGTCGAGTACTTCGCAAACTACTTTAGCGCCCTCTACAACTGGAGCACCTACTTTTACCTCACCGTTGTTGTCAACGAGGAGTACTTTCTCAAATGTTACCTCAGCGCCTTTCTCAGCGTCCATACGGTTAACAAAGAGTTTTTTGCCAGCTTCCACACGGTATTGGAAACCTTGCATTTCTACAATTGCGTACATTGTTTAAAATGTTTTTAATTATTACATCGGCTGGGCGAGATACTAAGTCGTCGACGTTGGCATGGAAAAATCCATCATCCGTCCCCTCAGTAGCGCTACTTGGAAGCCCAAAACGCGAAAAAGCGTGCAAAGGTACTACTTTTTTTTGAAATGGCAAAATTTTTATTGTTTTTTAGCGAAAAAAATAGTGATAATCTCTTTTTTCTTTTTGTATGTACATAGAAATAACTAATTAATAACTAACTAATAACTAAGTAATCACTAGTTAACTGCTAGATAAGTGATAAGAAATGACATAAAAACAACGAAATATTTGGCTGTGTCAAAAAAAAGTAGTACCTTTGCAGGCTTGAATTTGTGTAACATTAGAAAATCGTGAGATATATGTTTGGTAAAAAAGTGGTATTTGTGCTATCGCTCATAGCACTGATGTGTTCGTGTGTGTCTCCTAAGCAGTTAGCATACTTTAGGGATGTGACTGCGGAGAGTGCAGTGGAAATTAATAAGAACATGCAGGTTCAACCAGAGCCTCGTGTGAAGATAAATGATGCCTTGGTAATCACTGTTTCTGCGTTGGATCCAGAGGCGGTGGTTCCTTACAACTTGCCCAATGTGGCATATGCGACCCCAACGAGTGAGGCAGTACCAACTAGTTCTACTTTTCAGTATTATACGGTAGATGCCCAAGGAAATATTAATTTTCCTGTGCTAGGTAAATTGCATATTGTTGGAATGACTCAGTCTGAAGTTATTGATTTGATTCAGAGTAAGTTAGAGCGTCAGTTGGAGAATCCGATTGTTACGATGCGCTTCTTGAATGCCAAGGTGACAGTGTTGGGAGAAGTGAAAAATCCAGGTGCTTATCCTTTGAATAATGGCGGTATGACGTTGTTGGAGGCGTTGGGCGTAGCTGGTGATCTGACACAATATGCTCGCCGTGATAATGTATTGATCACACGCGAGAACAATGGTCAGTTGGAGTTTGCGCGTCTTGACTTGAGAAGTGATGAAATCTTTACTTCGCCTTACTTCTACTTGCAGCAGAATGATGTGGTGGTGGTATCTCCTAACCAAGCAAGAACAACTAGCAATCAGTCTATCAGTCTTTGGTTGAGTATGGTGGGAACTGTAGCTAGTGCGGCGACTGTGGTAGTTTCTGTTTTGTCGATAAATAAGTGATAATCAGTCTATTTAGTTATTAATGCAGAGAAAAAAATAAACGATATGGCACAAGAGAATCAAGAAATAGATATCCGAGCATGGGTGATTCGCATTTTGAAGAACTGGTATTGGTTTTTGCTGAGTTGTATGATTTTTAGCGCGATAGGTGCATATAAATATTTCACTACGACTAAGAAATTTCGTGTTGATGCGAATATTATGCTTCGCAACGAAGAGGAGGGTGCACCTAAAGTTCAATTAGTTACCAATCTGATGGGAATGAACTCGGGCAAAAATGTGGAGGATGAAATAGCATTGTTGACCTCACGCGATATTTTAGTTCAAATTGTTCAACAGCTGGATCTGCATACAGAGTATCGCAAATTGTATGAAATGAAGTGGGTTGGAATGTATCCTGGACGTGATATTAGTGTTGTTTATCCTCCTCAATTCTTGGATACAACCAATAGACCTGTTGAGATAAAATTAAGAGTTCGTAAGAATGACTATGTTGTAAAAGTGAAATGTGGACGTTGGACTAGAAGTCGCCATGTTGTGTCGGATTTGACCCAACCGTTCAGCACATGTGCATGTACACTACACTTTGATATTCATTATCCTCAGTCTATGGAAGTGGGCGATAGGTACTATATGAAAACTTTGCCAATGCTTCCTCTGGTGGATTATTATAAAGGTCAGGTAAAGGCAAGTCCGATGCAAAAAGAGTCCAATGTCATTTCTATAGAAACGACTACAGATATGCCTTCTCGTGCGCGCGCGTTTATAGCAAAGGAGATAGAATTGTATAATTTGGATGCTGTGATAGATAAAAATATCATGGCAACGAATACAGCAAGTTTTATTGAGGAGAGATTGTCACGAATTGAAGAAGAACTGATGGAAGCTGAGGCTAATGTGGAGCAATACAAAGAAAAAAATGGTATTGTGAGTCTAGAGCATGAGACGGGCTTGATGCTGAAGGAAAGTTCTGAATATCGTAAGGAGATAGCTGAAATAGAGACGCAGCTCAATCTGGTGCAATTTGTGAAGGAATTTGTTTCGGATGATGCTAATCGCAATGGTTTGATACCATCGAATATTGGCATTGTCGATGAGTCGTTGGTGGCATTGATTTCTCAATACAATGGATTGTTGTTGCAGCGTATGCGAGTTCAACGTACAGCAAAGGGTGATAACCCGATGATTCATCAATTGGATAATCAATTGGCATTGCTTCGTGAAAACATCTTGGTGAGTATAGATAATGTGCATAGCAGTTTGTCTATAGCTAAAAAAGATCTTGATAATCAATATGCTATGGCTCAGGGTCAACGAAGTGATTTACCAAGCCAAGAGAGACAATTTAGAGAGGTTTATCGTAATAAACAGTTGAAAGAAGAATTGTATTTGTTCTTGTATAAACAACGCGAAGAGAATGCGATTAACCTTGCTTCTGCAGTAATGCCAGCCAAAATTATTGCTGCACCTCAAATGAATCCAAATCCAGTTTCTCCTCGTTTGAAGATAACGTTGTTGATATGTATCTTCTTTGGCTGTGGTTTGCCTCTCGGTGTGATGATTATTTATGATATAATGAATAATCGTATCTCAGATGACTCAAAGGAACTAGAAAAGCGCCTAAAGATTCCATTTGCAGGTATGTTGGTAAAGAATCACAGAGGCGAACATATAGCAGTGCATGAAGGGGAGAACTCTGTATCGGCAGAGTTGTTCCGTACACTACGAACCAATATTCGTTTTATGCAGCCTGTCGAATCGCAATGTCCTGTGATGTTGGTGACTTCTAGTATCAATGGAGAGGGCAAGTCTTATGTTGCTGCTAATCTGGCAATATCAATGGCATTGTTGGGCAAGAAGGTGGCGTTGGTAGGTTTAGATATTCGTAAGCCGATGATAGCTACATATATGAATCTTCCTTCGCAGGGTTGCCTGACGAGTTATTTGTCGGATTCATCGTTTAGTCTGGAAGATGCAATAGTGCCTTCTGCTATTAAGAATTTGGATACATTGCCAGCGGGTATTATTCCTCCTAATCCAAGTGAGTTATTGCAAAGCGAGCGTTTAGAGCTGCTGTTTGCAGAATTGCGTAAACGCTATGACTGTGTAGTGATTGACTCTGCTCCTGTAGCCTTGGTAAGTGATACTTTCCTCCTCAATCGTGTAGCAGATATGACAATATATGTCACACGCGCTAATTATACCACATTTGATTTGATAGAGTTCCTTAATCAAGCGCATCTGCAACAACGATTACCAAAGATGGTCGCTGTCTTGAATAGTGTAGATGCGAAGAAGGTGGGCTATGGCTATGGCTATGGCTATGGTCAGCAGGCACAAACTAAAAAGTGGTGGCAACGTGCAAAGGCTTGATTTTCTTTGATTTTAAAACGTCGCATAAAATCTTGAAACTACCAAAATGATCCTCTGTGTGGCCGAAAAACCCTCTGTGGGACGCGATATTGCTCGTGTATTAGGAGCAACTACTTCACGTGACGGCTATATGGAAGGTAATGGCTACTGTGTTTCTTGGACTTTTGGTCACCTCTGCGCTTTGCTCGATCCCAACGAGTACAACGAGCAATGGAAGGGCTGGAACATGTCCTCTCTGCCTATGGTGCCAGAGCGTTTTGGCATCAAGATCACCAACGACAAAGGCGTACAAAAGCAGTTCAACACCATCAAAACCCTCATCGCGCAAGCCGAAATGGTCATCAACTGCGGTGATGCGGGACAAGAGGGAGAACTCATTCAGCGATGGGTCTATCAGAAAGCGGGATGCCGTGTGCCTGTCAAACGCCTATGGATTTCTTCGCTCACCGAAGATGCCATCCGAGAGGGATTTCAGAAACTCAAAGACCAAAGCGAGTACCAGCACCTCTATGAGGCTGGGCTCATGCGTGCTATTGGCGACTGGCTGCTCGGTATGAATGCTACCCGTGCCTACACACTGCGTTTTGCCAAAGGCGTAGGCAAAGACCGACAAGTTCTCAGCATTGGTCGCGTACAAACGCCGACCCTCGCACTCATAGTCAAACGCCAACAGGAGATTGAGCACTTCGTGCCACGCACCTATTGGGAACTTAAGACCCTCTACCGCGATACCCTTTTCTCTGCACAGTTGCATGCCGAAGAGGATGAATATGCCATCACTTCGCTCGAACAGGGACAGAAACTGGTGGATAGCATCAAAGACCTCCCCCTTGAAATCACTTCCGTAGAAAAGAAGAAAGGCATGGAGTACGCTCCGCGCCTCTTCGACCTCACTTCCCTTCAGGTGGAGTGCAACAAACGCTATGGCATGACGGCGGACGATACACTCAAAGTCATCCAAAGTCTATACGAAAAGCATGTCACAACCTATCCGCGTGTGGATACCACTTTCCTCAGCGACGACATCTATCCCAAGGTGCCTGCCACCTTGCGCGGTATTCAGGACTACTTTCCACAGGTAGCACCACTCTTGCCTCTCAAGGCCGATGGCGGCAAAGGCGCAGGCAGTCTGCCTAAATCCAAGAAGGTCTTTGATAATAGCAAAGTCACGGATCACCACGCTATTATCCCTACAGGGCAACGCCCCGACAACCTCGCCGACCTGGAGCGCAAGGTCTATGATATGGTGGCGCTGCGCTTCATCGCAGCTTTCTATCCGCCTTGCCAAGTGGCAAACACCACTGTCCTCGCGTGCGCGGGCGATATATCTTTTAAGGTGACAGGACGCGAAGTACTCGAACAGGGCTGGCGCGAAGTCTTTGCCAAAGAGAAAACCGATGACGAAGCGGAAGAACAAAAGGTGCTTCCTTCCTTCCGCAAAGGCGAATCGGGTCCTCACGAGCCACAGTTGCAGGAGAAAACGACTACTCCGCCCAAATACTATACCGAAGCCACCCTCCTGCGTGCTATGGAAACGGCAGGCAAGACCGTCGAAGACGAAGAACTGCGCGATGCCATGAAGGAGAACGGTATCGGCCGTCCAAGTACCCGCGCAGCCATTATCGAAAAACTCTTCCAACGCAAATACATCATTCGCGAGAAGAAGAATATCAAAGCCACCGAAGTAGGTATCAGCCTCATACACACCATCATTTCGCCTCTGCTCAAGTCTGCCGAACTCACAGGCCGTTGGGAGCAGAAACTCCGCGCTATTGAGCGTGGCGATTATACGGCTAAACTCTTCCTTGACGAACTCAAACAGATGACCTCGGAGGTAGTTCACGAAGTCAAGGCCGATAAGTCGGGTATGCGTTGTCCCGTGTGTGGACGCGGAACGATTATCCGTGGCAAAACTCGCTATGGCTGTTCTCGTTGGCGCGAAGGTTGCACATATGCAGAATCGTTTAACTAAAAATATCATTTAAATACTACCATATGAAACACCAAATTGCAGTGGGCGTCATGACCGCCCCAAAGATTGAGGCTGTTATTCCAGGTCCTCATTCTACATCAGAACACCCAACATTCCTCTTAAAAAATGTTCGCATTGGTATTGGTTTTCACTGGGATCGCCTGGAAGACCAAGAGTTTGAAGGCACACTCGAAATACGCGATAATGCTGACGGTACACAAACCGCAATCAATCGCCTTGATGTTGAGGACTATCTCAGTTCGGTTATCACCTCCGAGATGTCTGCAACCTCATCTCTCGAACTGCTCAAAGCCCATGCCGTCATCTCTCGCAGTTGGGTGTTGCGTCCTATCATCAGTCCATCTACTGGCACCGACAAACCTGATTTGAGCGACCCTGATCGCCATGTTATTTGGTACGAACGCGATGCCCATGAGGGGTTTGATGTATGTGCAGACGACCACTGTCAACGCTACGAGGGTATCACTCGCCGTGATGAGCATCCAGAGGCTGCTGCCAATGTGCAAAAAGCCATTGATGCTACCCGTGGACAAGTGCTGATGTACGATGGTAAAGTGTGCGATGCACGTTTCTACAAGTCCTGCGGTGGTGCTACCGAACTCTTCGAAAATGCTTGGGCGAACGAGCATTATCCATACTTAGAGCCTGTACGCGATGAGATTGGTGCGGAGCTACCTGATTTAACCATCGAGGACAACGCACAAAACTTTATCCGCACCTCACCTTCGGCATATTGCAATACCAACGACGAACGTATCCTCAGCCAAGTGCTAAACAACTACGACCAAGAGACTAAAGACTTCTATCGTTGGACGGTGCAATATACCGCTACCGAACTCAGCGACATCATCCGCGAGCGTTCGGGGATTGACTTCGGAGAGATCCTTGACCTCGTGCCTATCAAGCGTGGTCCTTCGGCGCGTTTGTACGAGATGCAGATTGTGGGTAGCAAGCGCACGATGGTGATTGGAAAAGAGTTAGAGATTCGCAAATGGTTGAGCAAGAGCCACTTGTATAGCAGTGCTTTTGTGGTTGACCGCAATGAGGATGGCGACTTTATCCTCACGGGTGCTGGCTGGGGACATGGTGTTGGCCTTTGCCAAATCGGTGCTGCTGTCATGGCAGATAAGGGGTATACTTACGAGCAGATTCTTGCCCACTACTTCCCAGGAAGCGAACTGAAGACCATTTAATTCATACGATTGATACGTCATTTTGGCTGATGATGCGCTGATGATGCGCTGATGATACTGCTATTCTTTGCATTTGCATCTTGTAATGTCCAGTGCAAAGCAAGACTTCTGCGCATCATCCCCAGACTTATTGCTATCTATTCCAATAGATATATTCTAACTCGCTGACATCTTGTGCAGCGGGTTCAACGATGAAGGTGGGGGTCTCCAGATCCCACTCTTGTCGTTGCCCATTTACCGAGTCTTGTACGAACTGCTGCACATTCTCTGCCCACAGCAACCAATGACGCATATCGGCATTGCACTGCGTGTTAATAGCTGTAAAATTATCATAGCGCGTTTGACGACCAATGATATTATTGTGTAAGTCCATGTAGTGGTCGCAAGGCGCATTAGGACTCTTCCATTCCCAAAATACGTCCATAATCGCATGCGACAACCACTCACCCACATAGGTGCGCAATAGCACATTCACATAGATATGCTTAAACGCATCTCCTGGGCGACCATTATTGGTGGCCTCGCCATAGTAGTACTGCGCCAGTTTCTCAGCGCGTGCCTTGCTCTGCAATATGCGGTAGAATAATCGTGGACCACGCCAGAGCATCAATGTTAGCAGGATGTTCTCTTCGTCAAAGAATTCGATATTGAGCGTATCAAATGCTTCTCGGGTAAGTGGTTGATTACTATGTACTAATGTTTGAAGCCGTTGCCAATCTACCTCTTCTTGGGGAGTGAGTTCGAGTACCTGCAATTCCTCACTGGCTGATAACGAATCTAAGGCCTTATACAACGCGCCGTTGGGCGATTGAGGAGAGGTAAACCGTATCTCTTGTTGCTTTGGAACAAAGAGAGTAGGGCGTTGCGCTGAACTAACCAATAATCGATCTGCTACCGCGCACAAGCGCTGCACATATTCCTTGTATGCTTTTTCTGGGTAAAGGCGTATGAGTTCTTTTTCGATATACTCAGCAATCGTCATATCTTCTTGCAACACACTATCCGCTTCCCATTGAGCACCTAATACATACAGCGCCTCCGCAGGAAAAGTCGGGAGGGCAGTTGTGTCAGGTGTGAAGCCTACCCCCATTCCCTCCCTAGAGGGAAGGGTGCTTTGTGTGCGGCAGCCAACAAGCAACAAAAAAAGTGGCAAGAATTTTAAAAAATTCACAAGTTTCATTGTTTCTCACGCATTTATGCTGCAAAAGTACTGCTTTTTTTGGAGATGTGCAAAAAAATGTGTAATTTTGCAACATATTTCAAAATTTATCATTCAAAATTTGTTATGTCAGTACATGTACAAAATAGTCGCATGACGACCACGCGCCTGAGAAAGATGAAACAAGAGGGCGAAAAGATAGCGATGCTTACTAGTTATGATTTTACCCTGACTCGTCTGCTGGATGAAGCAGGTATTGAGATGATCCTAGTGGGCGATAGCGCATCGAATATCGTATGTGGAAATAAATATACATTGCCAATCACGGTTGAGGAGATGATCTTCCTCACGAAAGGCGTAGTACGCGCTTCGGAACACGCATTGGTAGTGATTGATATGCCATTTGGAAGCTATCAAGTGAGTGAAGAACAAGCAGTTACCAATGCGCTGAAGATGATGAAAGAGTCAGGGGCTGATGCGGTGAAATTGGAAGGAGGCGAGGAAATCTTGCCTGCCATTCGCCATATGGTGCAGGCGGGTGTGCCTGTGATGGGACACTTGGGCTTGACTCCACAAAGCGTGAACCAGTTGGGTGGCTATGGCTTGCGTGGTAAAGGCGAAGCGGAGGCAGAGAAACTATTGCATGATGCCAAACTGCTAGACGAGGCTGGTTGTTTTGCAATCGTATTGGAGAAGATACCTGCGGAGTTGGCAAAGCGTGTGACAGAGGCAGTGAGTTGCCCAACGATTGGCATTGGTGCGGGCAATGTGACCGATGGTCAGGTGCTTGTATTGCATGATATGTTGGGATTGAATGAGGGCTTCAAACCTAAATTCTTGCGCCAGTTTGCGCATCTGGGTGAGGCTGTAAAGACGGCTGTAGGCGCGTATGTAACAGCTGTGAAGGATTGCTCTTTCCCATCGCAAGAGGAGAGTTATTAGGTGATGAGGTTATAAGGTGATGAGCTAGTACTAAAAAGCATTCTTTTGCAGAATGCTTTTTTTAATGGGCGATTTTGTCACTTGGAAACTACAAAAGTATTAAAGTTTCCAAAAATGTTTGGTTATTTCGAAGAAAAGTAGTACCTTTGCACGCTTTTTGTTAGAAGAAAACCGCAATCATGAGCGAAGGAAAAGAACAAATATTGAAAGTAGCCATCGAACGAATGCAACAAGTGGGCATCCGCAGCGTCTCCATAGATGATATTTGTCATGAGTTGGGCATGTCGAAGAAGACGTTCTATGTTTATTTTGCTTCGAAAGATGATTTGGTACAGGCTATTTTGCATAAGCATGAGCAGAAAGTGGCTTATGACCTGGACAACGCCCTATCCAAACGCACTATCACACAGGTGATTGTGGAATGGGCGAAGATAGCGCAATCCACTCAGAAGAAGGACCTGAAGACCCCTGCGATGATGTATGACCTGGAGAAGTACTATCCGCAACTGTTCTCTGCACACAAAAAAGTGATGCGCCAAACGGCAGAGAAGATCTTGGTACAGTTTTTGGAGAAAGGCGTGAGCGAGGGAATCTTTAGAGCCGAGATTGATGTGGATGTGGTGGCGATGATGTTTTTGGACATGCAGTACCGATTGCTGGATTTGATAACTGGCGGGCAAATGACCAAAGAGGAAGTACATCGCATAGGACATCAACGAATGGATATTTTGATGCGAGGCATATTGAGCGAAAGCGGTTTGCTGCGGTTGAGAGAGAAAGTGAAAAATAACATATAATATATAAGGTATAAAAGATGATGAAAAAAATTGTTTTAGCCATTGGCTTGTTCGCGTTTTTGGCGAACGGCATGCAGGCAGAAGATCATGTGATGGCAGCTACGAAGAAAGCTGAAGTGCGTGAGGTGCCTGCGACATTAAACCTAAGCCTCGCAGAGGCGCAAGATTATGCGGTGGAAACCAACCGCAGTTTGAAGAATGCCAGTTTGGCAGTGCAAAAAGCGTATGCGCAACGTTGGCAGACGATCGCGAGTATGTTGCCACAATTGGACATGTCGTGGGCATATCAATCCATGATGGGCTACGAGATGGAAATGCGCTCGGGAAAGAACCCTATAACAGGCGAGGATATTGTAACCAAAATTCCTATGCCAGATAATGGGACATTAGGCATCACCGCATCGGTAGGTATCAATGGACAAGCGATAGTGGGAGCATTGCTCAACAATATCGCCATTGATATGCAAAAGTTGAACTTGCAAATTAGCGAAGACAACTTGCGGGCCAGTGTGAAATCAAGTTATGCAAGTGTGCTGGTGTTGGAAGATGTGGTGAAACTGCTGGATAGCTCGCTGAAAAACATCGAAAACTTGGCAGCCATGACACAGCGCAGCGTGGAAGTGGGAGCCGCAGAACAAACAACAGCAGACCAGATCCTCGTGCGCGTGAATACCTTAAAAAATAATATCAATGCCAACAAACGCTCTACACAATTGGCTATCAATGCACTCAAGGTACTCTTGAATGTACCCGTAGAAACAGAACTAGCATTGACAACCCAACTCACTGATATGCTTTCAGCGGAAGCTATTGTAGCATTGCTGGGCAAAGACTTCGTGTTGGAAAACAATCTCAGCTACCAAACCCTTGCTAAAAATGTAGAATTGGCAAAGACCAATGTACATATGGCAGGTTGGGCATATGGACCTACGATTGGTGTGGGATATCAATATAGTCAGAAAGATTATTTTGGAGGAAAGGCAGGTTTCAATATGACCCCTCCCAATGCATTGAGCGTGCAGGTGAGCATGCCATTATGGTCATCGGGTAAGCGTGCCGCAGGTGTAGTGGAGAAGAAGATTGCATTGGAAGAAGCGCGTAATACTTTCGAAGAAACTACCGACAATCTTGGTATTCAAAACGAGCAACTGCGCTACAACCTTCAGAATGCATACGAGACTTATACCAATGAACAAGAGAATATAAGCGTAACACAACGCGTGTTTGACAACACCTCTCTGAAGTTCCAACAAGGTGTGGCTAGCAACCTTGATCTCGTGAACGCCAGCAACGACCTCATCACCGCACAAAGCAGCTACGTGCAAGCGGTATTGACATTGGTGAATGCACAAGTGGAGTTGGAGAAGTTCCTCAATCTATAATTTTGAATTAAGAAAATAATAAAGATAATGAAAAAGATTGTATTAATGATGGCGGCAGCTGTATGTTTGATTGGCTGCGGCAAGAAAGACGCTCAAGCTACTCAAGAGGCTGAGCGCGTGGAAGTGGTAAGCACCATGATCCTCGAAAATCATGAGATTGAGCGTGTGCTCAATATTAGTACCAACTTGCAAGGTTATTTGACACAAAATGTGGCACCTTCGCTCACTGGTAAGATTGAGCATATCTTCGTAGAGGTAGGTGACCGCGTGAAAGAAGGCGATATGTTGGTGCGTATGGATCAAAACCAATACCTCACCAGCAAGATTCAATTGGCGAACTTGGAGGTGGAGATGAGCCGTTTGGAGGCATTGCTCGCTACAGGTAGCGTGAGCCAACAAACTTATGACCAAACCAAAGTGGGCTATGACCAATTGAAGCAAAACCTCTCTTTCTTGGAGAAGAATACCTATGTGAAGGCTCCTTTTGAGGGCGTGATTGCGGCTAAGACCTACGAGGATGGCGAGTTGTACGGTGGTCAACCTATCGTGGTGTTGACCCAAGTGAAGAAGTTGAAAGCGCTGATTGCTGTGCCAGAGACCTACTATCCTTTGATCAAGGAGGGCATGAAGCTCACCGTGAAGAGCGATATTTATCCAGAGCAGACTTTCCCTGCAACTATCGAGGTGGTATATCCTACTATCGATGCTGCGAGCCACACTTTCCAATGCAAGGTGGTGATTCCTAACGCCAGCGAGAAGTTGCGTCCTGGTATGTATGTGACTACTACTTTGGGACTTGGCAAGGAGAATACCATCGTGGTGCCTTATCAATCGGTAGAGAAACTGATTGGTTCGAACGAGCGTTTTGTGTTCATCAACGAGAATGGCTATGCTAAACGTGTGAGCGTGAAATTGGGTCAACGTTTTGATGAGCAGATCGAGATTATCGCTCCTGAAATCCAACCAGGTGTAGAGTATATCCACAAAGGTCAAAGCAAATTGGTGGATGGTGTGAAGATTGAAGTGAAATAAGACCGCGCTGAAGCGCTGAAAGAAGTTAGACCGTCTTCCAGACTGTTAGACCGCCACTTCGTGGCTGAGAGATTTCCAGGAATCTAACAGCGAAGCGATCTAACAACGCAGTGGTCTAACATCTAACAGCGAAGCGATCTAAAAACTAAAAAGCTATGGCAATTTATAAAACCGCGATTAAAAACCCCGTAACGACTATGCTGGTGTTCGTTGCGGTGATGATCATAGGTCTGTTCTGCTTTGTGCAACTGCCTGTGGATCAGTCTCCTGAGATGGATCCTCCATACGTGATGGTGATGACCACCTATCCTGGAGCATCTGCCTCGGAGATAGAAACGAACGTCTCCAAGATCATGGAGAATAGTTTGACTTCGGTAGATAACTTGAAGTATATCAATTCGACTAGCAAGGATAACGTCAGTCTTGTAGTATTGGAATTGGAATGGGGATGCGACATCACGGAAGCCGTCAACGACGTGCGGTCGTTCTGTGATATGGCGAAGAACCAGTTGCCAGACGGTTGTTCGTCGCCAATGGTGTTTAAGTTCTCCTCAAGCACCATGCCTATCTGCCAATACTCTATCACGGCAGACGAGTCGTATGCTGCGCTCGACAAAATCCTCAACGATGAGGTGATTCCACAACTCAACAAGATCAACGGTATTGGTAACCTTTCTGTATCCGGTGCGCCTGACCGCTATGTGTATGTGGATATTGACCAACAGAAGTTGGATGCATACGGTATCTCGTTGGAGCAAGTAGGTCAAGTGATCTCTGCCAACAACCTCAACCTGTCTTCGGGTACGGTGAAGATGGAGAAGGAGCAATACCAAATGCAGGTGCGCTCTGAGTTTATCGAGAGTAGCGAGATCAATGACCTGATGGTGACTATTACCCCACAAGGACAACAAGTGTTTGTGCGCGACATCGCTACTGTGCGTGATACCATCAAGGACCTCTCATTGGACGAGAAGACCAACGGTCGTGAGGCAGCGCGTTTGATTGTGGCTAAGCAATCGGGTTCGAACACCGTGCAAGTCTGCGAGGATGTGCAAGAGGAGTTGGCAAAGATTCAAAAGCAATTGCCTACCGACGTGAAGATTCAAGAGATCTACAACTCGGCTGACAATATCCGCAATAGTATCAACTCGTTGGAAGAGTCTGTGTTGTACGCGCTCTTGTTCGTAGTGTTGGTGGTGTTGTTCTTCCTAGGTAAATGGCGTGCGACGATTATCATCTCGCTTACTATTCCAATCTCATTGATTGTGGCGTTCATCTACCTAAAGATGGCAGATTCGAGTATCAACATCATCTCGCTCTGTTCGCTGAGTATCGCGATTGGTATGGTGGTGGACGATGCGATTGTGGTGTTGGAGAATATCACCCGTCACATTGAGCGTGGCGAAGCACCACGTGAGGCAGCTATCTACGCTACCAATGAGGTGTGGGTCAGCGTTATTGCGACTACCCTTGTGCTTGTAGCTGTGTTCGTGCCACTGACCATGATGGACGGTATGGCAGGTATCATGTTCGAGTCATTGGGTTGGATTGTGACGGTGGTTTGCTGTACATCAACCGTGATCGCTATCACCTTGACCCCTATGCTTTGCTCTAAGTTGCTGAAGCCACGTAAAGTTCGTGTTGAGAAAGGTAAACTCATTGATGAAGAAGCTACTCAAAAGACTTGGTATGACCGTACTGTGGTAGCGTTCTTGGATAAATTGGATGCAGCTTACGCTAAATCTCTGGGCTGGTGCTTGCGCCACAAGGCATTGACAATCATTGCATTGTTCGTGTTCTTTGCCGCTTCGCTCTTACCATTTATCATGGGCAAAGTGGGTACTGACTTCATGGCACAACAAGATAATGCTCGTTTGAGTGTGACAGTCGAGTTGCAACGTGGTACACGTATAGAAGAGACCGTGAAGACTGCCCGCAAGTTGGAAGAGCGTTTCATGATGCTCGTACCTGAGATAGAGATGATCTCTACTTCTGCTGGTAGTAATGACGACGATGGTACAGGTGCTATTTTCTCTACCACTATGAATAATACCATCTCCATGACTATTCGCTGCAACAAGAAATGGGAGCGTGAACGCACTATCTGGGAAATTGCAGAGGTGTTGCGCCAGGAGTTGGCACAATATCCAGAGATTATTGAGTATCAGGCAAATATTAGCAGTGGTGGCCCTGGTGGTGGTAATACGGTGGATGTGGAGATCTATGGTTATGACTTTGATATCACCAACCAAATGGCACAACAGATCATTGCCTTGACCAAGGAGTTGCCAGGCGCACGCGACGTGTTTGCTGACCGTGATGACGACCGTCCTGAGATCAAGATTATCGTGGACAAAGAGAAGGCTTCTCGCCACGGATTGACCTCTGCCACTATTTCGTCTTACTTGCGCAACCGTGTAAACGGTATGGCTGTGGGCTTCTTGAAAGAGGATGGTGATGAGTACGATATCCTAGTGCGTTTGAAAGAGGAGAACCGCAACTCGATCTCCGATGTGCTCGACTTCTCTATCCCAACACCAATGGGACAAACCATCAAACTATCTGAAATCTGCTCGGTGGACGAATATTGGGCTCCACCAAAAATCGTGCGCAAGTCTCGTCAACGTATTGTGACTGTTAAGGTGACTCCATACGAGACTTCACTTGGCGAGTTGGCACAAGCTATTCAAACACAAGTGTTGCCTCAAATCGACAAGCCAGCTGGTTATTCTATCCGTTTGGCAGGTTCGTATGAGGATCAACAAGAGTCGTTTGGCAAATTGGGTATGTTGGGTGCATTGATTCTCATCCTCGTGTACATCGTGATGGCGAGCCAGTTTGAGTCGTTCAGCAATCCTGCTATCATCATGTTTACCGTGCCATTTGCGCTCTCGGGTGTGATCTTGGCACTCTGGATGACAGGCGTTTCACTGGATATGATTGGTGCATTGGGTATTGTCTTGTTGGTGGGTATCGTGGTGAAGAACGGTATCGTGCTCGTGGACTATATCAACCTCATGCGCGAGCGTGGACATGACCTGAACGAGGCAATCCAAATCTCTGGTCAAAGCCGTATGCGTCCTGTGTTGATGACTGCGTTTACCACCATCTTGGGTATGGTACCAATGGCTGTGAGCCAAGGTGAAGGTGCCGAGATGTGGCGTCCATTGGGTATTGTCGTAATCGGTGGTTTGACGGTGGCTACTTTCTTGACACTGTATATCGTGCCTGTGATCTATGGTGCAATGTCGAAGAAGGGTGAGCGTGACAAGATCAAAAAAGTCCGCGAGAACTTCATCTTCATGGACATTGATGTGAAAGATTGCGAAGAAAACGAAAAATAAGCTCCTTAATCCAAATGTAATTATGAAATCTATAATGATCATATTCAATCAAGCTAACACCGAGCGTGTAGAGTATATGCTTGATATGTTAGAGATACGTGGCTTTACCTTCTTTGAGGAGGTACAAGGTCGTGGTAGTAAGAATGGCGAACCACGCCGTGGTACCCACGCATGGCCAGAGATGAACTCTTGTGTCATCACTATCGTGCCAGATGAGAAAGCCCCTGTGCTACTCGAAGCCGTAAAGAAACTCGACAAACGCAACGAAGAAGTGGGTGTTCGCGCCTTCATGTGGAATATCGAAGCTTCAGTATAGAGGCAATTGCATGCAAAAAGCGGTATAGGTTTAAAACTATACCGCTTTTTTTTATTGGGTTATTGCACGTTACTTTTTACGCAAATAATATCGGCAACTCTCTCTTAAACCACATTGTGTACACTTTGGCTTGCGTGCTTGGCATGTGTAACGCCCATGTAATAGCAACCAATGGTGTGCTTTGGGTATAATCTCCTCGGGAATATATTGGATGAGTTGCTTCTCGCTATCCAAGGGATTTTTAGCTTTGGTAGTCAAGCCTATACGCTCTGCTACACGAAAAATATGCGTATCCACCGCCATCGTAGGTTGATTCCACCATACAGCTAACACCACATTAGCAGTTTTCCTTCCTACACCTGCCAACGTCTGCAATGCTTCTCTTGTATTGGGTATCTCACCCCCATACACCTCCACTACACGCTTGGCCATTTGTACCAAATGCTCCGCTTTGCTATTTGGATAGCTTACCGAACGGATATATTTTAGCACACCTTCTGCGGTGGAAGCGGCCAAGTCTGCAATAGTAGGGTAGGCTTCAAACAAGGCAGGAGTCACTTGATTCACTCGTTTATCTGTACACTGGGCAGATAGCATGACTGCCACCAACAACTGATACTCATTATCAAAGTTCAGTTCACTCTCCGCCACAGGCATATTCTCCTCAAACCATGCTAATGCCTTGTCATATCGCTCTTTTGTACGCATCACTATTCATATTCTTCTCCCCGTAAGGGGAGGTCGGATCTATTGCTCTTTATATGTCTTACTCAAGTACTGCAACACCTTTGTCGCTTGCTTTTGTACTAGCTCTGTCTCCGATGAAATCGGGCGTTTTTGCAGTTTTAGAAGCATTATCTGATACAAAAGTACCAAACATGCCTCCACATCGCTCATTGTGGGGCGATCTGTCTTGGCCTTCAACAAATTCAGCGAAGGAGTCAGCTGAATCATCGCTGCACGATAAGTAGCCTCCTGATCCAGCAAATCATTATGCAAATCTTCCAACTCGTCGAGTGCATTCTTCGCCAATTGTAGATGACCTCCCTCCAAAATATTTTCTTGGTGCATCATCTCATTTAGGTCGTGTAACTCTTGATTTGCTTCTGCTTGCTGTGGGAAAGCACGGAGGTAATCCTCTATCTGCCAGAGGTATAGAATGTACTCGGCAATATTATTCTTCTTCAAAATCATAGTCTTCGTCTAATAAATAGTTATAGTCATCTGAGAAAAAATGTTCTATATCTCGTCTATCTTTTTTTGTGGGGCGTCCTGTGCCTCTATCACGTCCACTCTGAGCGGCATAACGTGCCAACTCCAACAATTCCAACTGCTCCTTTGGAGTAATATCTTGTAAATATTCAGGTACCAATTTCGCCCCCACGCGGTTACCCCAGAGTTGTAGGATACGATACGTATAGGTTATCGGACCCTTGCGTATAGTAAAGATATCTCCCACATGAAACATACGGCTGGGTTTAACTTCCACACCATTCATCTTTACACGTCCACATTTGCATGCGTCAGTAGCAATAGAGCGGGTCTTATAGATCCGCATCGCCCAAAGATATTTATCTACTCGTACTTCCATTTGTTTGAATAGTCAACTGATTGGTAGTCAATCGGTAAATATATTGCTGTATATATGCGCGTAAGTACCTCTCCTCATCCCTGACATCCACTTCCCCAACAATATTCTTTGTCAAAAGTGGGTCTTTCTGATAATCATATACTGCGCACACCTGCTTCCCATCAAACTGCACCAACATACTATCCGAAAGCAATTGATATACAGGATGATTATAGCAAATAGCCCAAGGATGTGTCTTTTCTTGGGTCAATATATCCTCGCCAAAAGCAAAGAAGGGATGAGTATATCCCAAATATGCTAATACAGAAGGCATAATATCTGTTTGACTCACAGCCGCTTTTGCGCGTATCTCTCCGTGCTTCCATTGGGGAGAATAGAAAGCGATTGGCACTTCAAACAATCCTTTTCCTGTAGCATATTCAGGCAGAGTGACTTGATTGGTATGGTCTGCTGTCAAGACAAACAACGTATTCTCATACCAATTTTGCTGCTTAGCATATGCAAAAAACTCGCGCAATGCGTGATCCGTGTACCCAACACATTTGTGAATGGGATGCTCGCCTTGTGGAAAAACGCTTGCATAGCGCTCTGGTACACGGAAGGGGTGATGACTTGAGGCCGTAAAGACCGCAGTCATGAACGGTTCCTTCATTTGGCTCATACTACGAGCATAGTATTGCAAAAACTCTTCATCCCATATCGCCCATGTGCCATCAAAAGCTTCGATTCCATCGTACTCATCCATACCAAAGTACTGCTCAAAACCAGCACTGCGAGCATACGCTTGAAAACCCATGCTACCATTGGGTGCTCCGTGAAAAAAGGCAGTGTAATATCCCTCTTTGCGTAAACATTCAGCGATAGAAGATACTGCATTGGTAGAATATGGAGTGACGATATAAGGCTCTATCAACATCGGAATGGAAGATAACACCGATGGCATCGCATCTATTGACTTCCTACCTGAAGCGAACGAGTGTGTATAGGTGATGCTCTGTGCCAATAAAGAGTCTAAGAAAGGTGTATATCCTTCATAATTAGATATATGTGTGTTGTAAAATCCGATATATTCTTTGGAGAACGACTCCAGTATCAAAACCACTATATTCGTCTGTCCCAATCTGCCATTTTCCCCGATTTCATCGCGGTGAATAGGCGAAAATATCGCTTCTGCTTCTTCATTGCTAAAATATTTCGGATGGACGTAAGTGGTATTTTCCAGCGATTTCATCAGCGAAAAGGGTGTGTTGAGCAGAATGGCTGTTTCTTGGGGTGTATTGGTGTATTGCAATGCATTAGAGATTGTAATAGGTCGTGTATATTTGCCGAATCCACCGCGAATGCCAATCACCACAAAATATACGCTCACCAACATCAACGCCGTTTCTGCCAAGTAGTACAACCATGCTCTGCGTGGGGGCTTGACCTTCCATTTGGTGCGGGAACATACGATGAATAGGGCGATGATAGCTAATCCCAGCAATGTAACATACCAATACTGCACGATAGATTGTCCGATAATACTTGCTAAGTTATTATCATTCTGAAACTCCGTAAATACGGTACATGTTGTACGCCTATCCGTGAAACGAACGTATACGATATCTATAAAATTCGCGATGAATCCGATGATATTAGGCAGCCAGAATGCCCATTTAGCGATAGCGATATAATTTTTGTGATTACGTATCTTAGCTGGCAAAGGTAGCAGTACCAACAACAAATATAGCGAGTTAAGATACAGCAGTGCCGTCAAGTCAAATCGGACACCACCTTGCAACATCTCTAATAGGTGCTGGGCAGATACATTTGGATAAAGATCGATGTTTATCCAATAAAACACCAATCGCAACAATGTGTACATTGCCATCACCAGCAACATATTCATTGCACCTACCAACCACGGATGTTTCATATTCATCTCTCTAAACACTAAACTCTAAACACTAAACTATTTCCCATTATACTGATTCATCGTCCTGTCCATACCTTGCAAACAGAACGATGGTATGATCTCGCTCACCAATTTCAGTCGCTCGGGTAGGATCTTTTGTTCCTCATCACTCCATTTGCCCAATACGAAGTTACACTGAGCACCTTTGTTAAAATCATTACCAATACCAAAGCGCAGACGTGCATAGTTTTGAGTACCAAGTACTTGCTGGATATGTCCCAGCCCGTTGTGTCCGCCATTGCTACCTTGCTTACGCATGCGAATACTACCAAATGGCAGATTCAAATCATCCACCAATACCAGCATGTTTTCCACCGCAATCTTCTCTTGCTGCAGCCAATAGCGTACCGCATTTCCACTCAGGTTCATATAGGTCGATGGTTTGAGCAGGATGATCTCAGCACTCTTGACGCGGCAGCGTGCCACAAAACCATAGCGTTTGTCTTCCCATGTTGCACCTTTGCTTTCTGCAAACGCATCCAGCATCATAAACCCGATATTATGACGTGTGTGAGCGTACTCATCGCCGATATTGCCCAATCCAACAATCAAATATTTCATATACTGTGTCTCTAAACTCTAAACTATAGCCGCTTTAGCGGCGTTCTTTAAACTAATAAGAGTGGAAAAGTTCTCTTTTCCACTCTTATGATTCTACCGCTCTTCTGAGTGGTGATTATTTCTTTTTGCCCTTTGCTGGAGCAGCAGCTGCAGCAGCTTGTTGGCTTGCACGAGTAGCCTTAACGCGAGCTACACAAGCATCTGCTGGGTTCATCAACTTCAAACCTTCAGCTACTTTCACTGCACCTACATACAATTTCTTGCCCAAGCCCAACTCGGTTACGTCGATCTCAACGCGGTTAGGGATTTGAGTATAGATACCGTTTACTTTCAGCTTCTTCATCTCGAGAGCCAACTTACCACCGGCTTTCACACCTTCTGCGTGACCTTGCAATTGTACTGGGATTGCTACGGTTACTGGCTTCTCCTCTGTTACCTCGAGGAAGTCGATGTGGAACAATTGCTCGCTTACTGGGTGGAATTGCAACTCTTTGATAACTGCCATTTTCTTTGCCTCACCGATAGTCAATGCTACAACCATGGTGTCTGGGCAGTAGATCAATTTGCGTACATCGTCAACTGTTACTGTGAAAGTTACGTTCTCGCCGTTGCCATAGAGGTTGCAAGGTACGAGGTTCTCGTTGCGGAAAGCTTTAGCTGCTTTCTTGCCGTACTCGCTACGTGGAGTACCTACCAATTCAAATGTTTTCATTTTTATAAAGTGTTACTCAATAATAGGGCAGAATTCCCAGCCTTTAAACTCTAAACTGTAGCTCGCTATGCGAGCGTCCTCTAAACTTTAAACTACTGTTGGTGTGGCTGCCCGTATCCCATCACACATGAAGATTTCTCTTCAAAAAAAGCCCGACATGCGGGCTTCTTTTGTTGACCAACCTGGAATCGAACCAAGATTTTCAGAACCAAAATCTGACGTAATAGCCTTTATACCATTGGTCACCGATTGACTTCCTTTTCGAAAGGGGGTGCAAAGGTACTGCTTTTTTTTGAATTGACCAAATATTTTCTCAAAAAAATGTATTTTTAGTGCAAAATGTACGTAAAATCCAAAATTCTTAATTCAAAATTCTTAATTTTCGTACACTAAGCACACATTATCCACCCACAGTGTGTTTCCTGCTTTACCCACAAAGGCTTCGTATTTGCCAGACGTAATCATGATCACCATGTGGGTAGGTTCCAAGCTCGCATCCCATCCTTCTTCTTCAATGAGTACAACCTTACCCTTGGAGTTGACGGCGCGTTGCATCTCCTTGAATCCCATGTATTCCTCATACCATGGCTCGCCAGTAATATCTCCGTAGTGGATAGGCAAACGATGTCCGTTGACCCACGTCAGCTGATCTTTGCTAAAACGCTCGTAGGCTGTGCCTACGCGAATGGAGTGTATCTGACCCTTCTCGTCTTCCCAGCGGTGTTGCAGGTAGAGGTAAACCTCGGCCTCATCGTGTCCGTCTTGTTTCTTGGGCTTCGCCATGCCCTTCGCGTGCCAAATCCATTGCTCTGGTGAGACTACGCACTTGTAGTCCAGCATCAATGCCTTGGGGCGCGCTGTGAATGGTACGCCAAAGTCGATGTTCTGATAGGGGTCTTTGGCTGTGGTGATTGGTTCTATGTTGCGTCCGGTGAACATCGTTCCTGGCACCAGCACTTGTACGTCGATCATACCCATCACGCGTACTCCCAGCAGCTCCACATCCAGTCGGCAGCATGTGCCGCCATCTTCGCGTGGCTCAGGATGCATCGTGCCTGCGGCTTTCTCGATGCCGATAATGTTTGCATATGCATTGCTGGTCGCCCAAGGGTTGCCGTTCTCGCCGTAGGTGTATGGACCATTCTCCCAAATCGTATCGGTGGGAGCCAAGGCATACAGGGTTTTGGTTTGACCGCCAAGTAGTTTGGATTCTTTGATGTAACGTACTACCCAATTTTCCATATCTCCGAATGGAATAGGCTCAATACGCTCGGCGTACATGGTTGCTGCAAGGCATAAAAAAAAGAGTAAAGATATTTTTTTCATCATTATATGTGTTGTTTGCAAAATAATAGCTTCGCACGATGCGAAGCATAATTTGGTTGCAAAGTTACTATATTTTAAGGAAATACGCAATTTTTGTGCGTATTTTCGTAATAATTGATACCTTTTTATTACGAAATACCCTTTCTAAACGAGAATCAGCGAAGCTCCTGCTCCGCTGATCTCTTGCCTTTCGCCTAATAGCCTAATCGCCTTTCGCCTAATCGCCTTATAGCCTTATCGCCTAATCGCCTAATCGCCTTACTTCACCTCTACAATATAGTAGTTCTTCTTACCCTTTTGGCACAGCAAGTACTTGCCATTCAGCAGCATATCTGCGGTGATTGCCTTTTGTGGATCGGTGAATTTCTCTTTGTTAATTGAGAATCCGTTTGCGATGATCATCTTGCGGGCTTCGCCTTTGGATGGGAATATCTTGGTTTTTTCTGCCAACAAATCCAGTGGTGGAATACCTGCATTCAACTCCTCGCGGCTCACTTCGTATTTCTCTACGCCGTCAAACACTTGCAAGAACATCTCCTCGTCCAATTTGCTCAATGCCTCGTGGGTTGCATTGCCAAACAAGATATTGCTTGCTTCTACGGCTGCCTCGTAATCCTCGCGGCTGTGTACCATCACGGTCACCTCCTCTGCCAAACGCTTTTGCAAACTGCGCATATGAGGTGCCTCTTCGTGTGCAGCAATCAGCGCGTCTATCGTCTCTTTTTCCAGGCAGGTGAAGATACGGATATAACGTTTGGCATCGTCATCGCTCACGTTCAACCAGAATTGGTAGAAGCGATATGGACTCGTGTACTTGCGGTCCAACCATACGTTGCCGCTCTCGGTCTTACCGAACTTACCGCCGTCCGCTTTGGTAATCAGTGGGCAGGTCAATGCGAACGCCTCGCCGCCGCCCATCTTCTTGATGAGCTCGGTGCCAGTCGTGATGTTGCCCCATTGATCGCTACCGCCCATTTGCAACTTGCAGTTCTTATGCTTGTTGAGATATACGTAGTCGTAGCCTTGCAGCAATTGGTAGGTGAACTCTGTGAACGACATTCCTTGGCTGCACTCGCCGTTGAAACGCTTCTTTACAGAGTCCTTTGCCATCATGTAGTTGACGGTGATCAGCTTGCCCACCTCGCGTGCGAAATCCAAGAAGGTGTAGTCCTTCATCCAGTCGTAGTTGTTTACCAATTCTGCTGCGTTCTCGCCCTCACCAAAGTTCAAGAAACGCTCCAATTGGGCCTTGATGCATGCTTGGTTGTGGCGCAAAGTCTTCTCATCCAATAGGTTACGCTCGGCCGACTTACCACTTGGGTCGCCAATCATCCCCGTAGCACCACCTATCAATGCGATGGGCTTGTGACCTGCGTTCTGCAAGTGCTTAAGCATCATGATTCCGCATAGGTGACCAATATGCAAACTATCTGCTGTAGGGTCAATGCCCAAGTATGCAGCAGTAGGTTCCTTCATGAGTTGTTCTTCAGTGCCTGGCATCATGTCTTGCAACATGCCGCGCCAGCGCAATTCTTCTACAAAATTCTTCATTGCTCTATATCTATATAAGGTGTATATTCGTTACTTTTTTCGCTGTATCGCAAAATTCCCTGCAAAGTTACTGCTTTTTTGGGACATACACAAGTAAAATGAACTAAAAAGTAAATAATTAGTCATTCCGCTGTAGATGCGCTGATGATGCGCTGTAGATACCGCGCTCCACCACGCCACACCATGCTCCCCCACGCTACAAAAAAAAGAGGTGCGCCTTCTATTGGCACACCTCTCTTGTTGTTATAATGGTATTAGATTATTTCACTACACTACCAAGTACGTTGTACTTCACGCCTTCTTTCATGATAAAGAGTTGGTTGTTCTCTACCACTTTGCTTGCGCCGTTCTCTACTGTTACGTTCTCAACACCTGTTTCTACCTCAGTACCATCATATACAATGTGGACTGGTACATCGTATGAGTTCACTGCGTCGATAGTCATCTTCAGCTTGCCATTGATCTTCTCTACCACGGCTTGACCAGAAACCAAGAAGTAGAGTTTGTCGATATAGAGATCACCCTCTTGCTCAACCAATGTGCTGTAGAAACTTGGAGCTACGCTACCTGATTCGCTTACACCTTGACCTGCCAAGATGGTGTTCATCTTGTTGTCGCTGGTGATAGGGTAAGTACCTACTGGAATACCAATCTCCTCGTCTGCCTCTGATACGAAGAATTGCAAGCTCAATTGATCGCTGTAATCTTCAGCAACAATATCTACAAACAAGTTAGAAAGCATCACCCAGTCGGTATCAATCATAATATTATCTTTGCTGGTGTAAGTGCGATCTACGCTACCTGTTTGCTCATCGTATTTCAAACCTTGTTTGGTGTCAAGATCATACGTCATTACGATGTGTACAGGTACGTCGTATGAGTTCACAGCGTTTACTTCGATGGTGAGTACACCGTCAGCTGCGCTTACCTCTACAGTACCACCTACCAAGAAGTAGCATGGAACCATGATTTGACCTTGAGCGTTGGTCTTGCCGTAGAATGACAATGTCACGCTGCTACCACTCACACCTTTACTTGCCAATACGGTACCTGCTGTTTGTGTACCATTGATCTCGTAGGTGCCTACTGGGATGATAGTCTCCTCGTCCTTGCTGCCAAAGAGAACCATAGCTACCTTGTCGCTAGCGGTTGTTGAACTAGCTACGACTTGGAAGTAACCATTACCCTCATTGAAGGTGATCTCTTCGTTGGCATATGTGCGATCTACTGCACCTGATGGAGCATCGTATTGCAAACCTTGCTTAGCGTTGAGGTCGTACTCAATCACAGCGTGTACAGGCACATCGTATGAGTTCACTGCGTTCACCTCGATGGTGAGTTTGCCGTCAGCTGCACTTACCTCTACAGTACCATCTACCAAGAAGTAGCATGGAACCAAGATATTACCTGCTGCATTGGTCTTGCCGTAGAATGACAATGTCACGCTATTGCCTTCCACACCTTTACTTGCCAATGCAGTACCAGCTGCTTCTGTGCCATTGATCTCGTATGTACCTACAGGGATGATCGTCTCGTCATCTTCCAAACCGAAGAGTACCAACGCCAACTTGTCGCTCTTGTCGGCTGCAGTTGCTTGTATTTGGAAGAGACCTGTACCCTTGTTGATAATCACTTCTTTAGCTGAATATGTGCGATCTACTGCACCTGATGTAGCATCGTATTGCAATGGAGTCTTCTCTGGCTCTACGCCTGCGGTTGGGTCATAAGTGATTTTTACAGGTACGCCATTTGAGTTCACTGCGTCCACAGTTATCTTCATCTCACCATCCACATCTTCTACCACTACAGTACCGCTAACGAGGAAGTAGAATGGTGCTACCAAGTTGCCCTCTTCGTCACCCGCTGCAAAGTAAGACTCGGTGATGTAACCATCTACGAGACCTTGGCTTGCCAATACAGTACCTACTTCGCCAGAATTATTGATCTCATATGTACCTGCAGGCACGGTTTCGCCCTCTAAATTGTCAAATACAAATCCGAGGCCCAGCCATTCGCTTTCGTCTGCTGGAGCGATATCTACATATACTGCACCCCAATCTTTGCTGAAGTTGCCAACCCATATTTGATCATCTTTGCCATAGTTGCGCTCTACCTCACCTTCGGTAGCATCGTTTGGCAAACCTTGTTGCTCCTCTTCGCCACCATTGTCATCTGCTTCTTCATATACGATATGGATAGGTACATCGTATGAGTTCACTGCTGCTACGGTTACTTTCACGTGACCATCTACGTTCTCTACAACCACATTACCACCTTCCAAGAAATAGAGTGGAGTAGTGATGCCACCATTGGCAGCCAATTTGCCGTAGAATGATGGATATACGCTACCGTTTTGTACGCCAGGACTTGCAAATACAGTACCTGCCTCGCCGGTGTTGTTGATTGGATAAGTACCCACAGGAATAGCTGTAACAGAATCAAGACCTTCTACAAAGAATGCCAAAGATACCATATCGCTCTTGTCAGCAGCGGTAATCTTGAGATAAATCTCACCCTCTTCTGCGTAGCTAGTGTTGAGTGCTACTTCATCCTCGTCGCTATAGGTGCGATCTACGCTGCCGCTGGTTGCGTCGTATGGCAAACCTTGCTTGGTGTTGAGGTCATATTCGCATACAATGTGTACAGGCACATCGTTAGAGTTCACTGCGTTGATCTCGATGGTGAGCTTACCGTCAGCAGCACTTACCTCTACAGTACCACCTACGAGCCAGTAGAGAGGTGGGAGGAACGCACCATCTGCGTTGGTCTTACCATAGAATGAATAGGTCAAAGCTCCAGTGCTACTCAAACCGGTACTAGCCAAAGCAGTACCTGCTGCTTGGGTAGTAGCAAAGGCGTATGTGCCTACTGGGATGATGGTGTTTGCATCCGCGTTGCCGAAAAGAAGCACATCCACCTCGTCGCTACCATCAGCTGCTGTTCCTGTTACGATGAAATAGCCAGAAGCTTTGGTGATAGTTACCTCCTTGGTTGAGTAAGCACGCTCTACATCGCCTGATGTAGCATCGTATTGCAAACCTGTGGTAGCAGCTGCTGCTTTAGCTGCGGTCTTAGAGGTTGCTTCAATAGCTACTTGAGCGCTCTCAAAAGACTCGGCTACCTGCATTGTGGTAACGGCCTTCTTCATGCTCTCTACATTCACTTTCTTTGCTACTCGAGTAGCCGCAATCTGGTTGGATTGCTCCAATTGGATTGGATACTCAAATACGTTTGCGCTGGCACTAAATACCATACAAAGTGCCATCAAAAAAGAATAAATCTTTTTCATAATGATAAAATTTTAATGATTTGTACCTTTTGTTTTCGAGTGCGACTAATACTTTTTTTTACCTTAAACACCGAAAACGTTTGCAAAGTTACAATAAAATATTCGTATTTGCAAATGTTTTGTTAACTTTTTGTTAATTTTCCTGCATTTTTCTATACTCCTCTTGCGTTTGCGCTACACTCCCTCTCTATATATAAATAAGGTACGCGCGTGCGCGCGTACCTTGATTTATATATGGGTTTTCTATACTTGCTTCGTTTACACCAACCGACGAATAAGCTGCTCTTCGTCGCCTGGCAGGAGTGCGATAGGGGGCAACTCAATCATCGTGTAAGCGCCATACTGCTCTTTTGCTTGCATGCGGACGGCTGCACGAGCACAAGACACCATCACCTGAGCCGTCAGAGCGGGGTTGTTGATGGTCATGTTAAACTCAAAACGCTGGTTGTGTGTCTCGCCTGACACACCATTGCGCACGAGGTTCACACCGTGTGCTACATTGTTCAATGCTTTTACATCGTCCACTACGATCATATGCGTCTCGTCATGCGCAAAGTAGTCGTCTGCCTTCAGCAGTGCCTCCACCTCAGCGCGGTCGGCACCCTCCTGGAGCTCCACATACACCATGCGGCGATGTACACCTGTACCCAGAGGGATAGTCATCGACAGTGCATCCTTCACACCGGGGATAGCTTTGGCGGCTACGGTGTGCCCCATCGAGCGACCAGGACCGAAATTAGTGTACGTGATACCTTGTGGTGCTAAAGCCAAGAGCAAGGCACGTACCACCGAGTCAGAGCCTGGATCCCAGCCTGCTGAGATTACACTAACTGCCTTATTGGCTTGAGCCACAGGCATTAGCGACTGACGGAGAGAGTAAATCTGATTGTGGATGTCAAACGAGTCCACTGTGCAGATTCCGCGTTGCAAAAGCTGCTGAGCAAAACTCTCCACTTCACGCGTAGGGGTACACAGCAGGACGGCATCCGCCTGGATGTCATCGAGGTTGTCGTTGTGATGATAGATGCCTGCAAGCTCCATGTCAGGAGCTGCCTTGATCGCCTGCTCAGCAGCGCGACCGATATTGCCATATCCGAGGATTGCGACCTTCATTCAATTTTGAATTTTGAAGTATGAATTATGAGTTATTGGGTGCAAAGGTAGTAAAAATTTACGATTTAGCAAAGTACTACATACAAATAATGATTTTTTTCTCAAAAATGTTTGGTCAATCCAAAAAAAAGCAGTAATTTTGCGCCGATTTTCGACTATAGTCTCTGGCGATCAGCATAGAGTACGCATTTTTGCGGCTCGAACAGTAGTGTATACTATAGTTATTTAACCCATTAAAAAACAAACGAAATGGATTTAATGAAAATTGCCGAAGAGGCATTCGCTGGCGAGAAGAAAGAGTTCCCAGCATTCGCTGCAGGTGATCAAGTGACTGTAGCTTATCGTATTAAAGAGGGTAACAAGGAGCGTATCCAAGAGTTCCGCGGTGATGTTATTTGCATCCACGGTAGCGGTGACAAGAAGCGCTTCACTGTTCGCAAGATGTCTGGTAACGTAGGTGTAGAGCGTATCTTCCCTATGGATAGCCCATTCATCGAGAAAATTACTGTGAACAAATACGGTAAAGTTCGTCGCTCTAAATTGTACTACTTGCGTGCTCTTACTGGTAAGAAAGCTCGTATTCCAGAGCGCCGCGTGAAGTAATGTCACTTCGTGACAGTTTTAAAAGTTCTAAAAGTTTTAGAAGTTCTAAAGGTGTCACGATTCTTGCCAAATGGTGTAACGGTAGCACTTCAGATTCTGGTTCTGTCTGTCTGGGTTCGAATCCTAGTTTGGCAACAAAAACGAAAGACTTCCCTTCTGGGAGGTCTTTTGTTTTTCTGCTGAACTCATGGATTCGAAGCCACTATAGGGGGCCCCGCAAATCAAACAACAAGAGTTGAGCATCTGCTCAACTCTTGTATTTTTTCTATAGTGTTTTCTCTAAACCCTAAACAGTAGCCGTTTTGCGGCGTCCGCTAAACATATCGCTGCGCTTTAGCGCACGATATGCCCTTGTGCATCGTACAGCGCACCATCTTTTTGCAAGTACAGCTTGCCATCGATGATATACTTCTTTGCACCGTTTGCCTCATCCCCTATATTCTCCACGCTAGTTGCCACTTTATCTGGCTTAACCATCAGCGCAAAGCGGTTGTCAAAAGTGCCCTTTGGCAGATTGATTGTATAATCTCCAAAGAGTAGGTTGATTGTTTCTCCTGTCTGGTAATCAATGAGTTGAACTTCAATACCTGCTGTGCCATCAGGCATAGCGAAAGTATATTCGCCAGCGGTCTTGATGATTACACCCACTGGAATAACCATGTTCTCTTCCATTGGTAGCACGTTGCCTGCGGCTTCGATAGGTTCGTTGTCTGTAGCGATGAGCGAGTAGATGTTTGCGCCCTTGTTGGTGATTTTGCTTAGATCGTAGTTGAAGTCAAATCCAGCAGTCACATCGTCCTCTTGCAGGGTGATGAATGTTCTATCTAGTTGGTTGCCATCTTGTTGCAACTCAAGGCGGAGGTTATGCACTGTTTCGCTATCGGTGTTTTTGCGTGCTGCCATAGCAGGTATTGGATTCTCGTTGACAACACTTGTCCATTCCAACTCGCCATAATATTGCATCATATACGAGTGCATCGTCTTCAGGCTACCAGGATTGGTCGCTTGTACTTGGTAGGTATTGGTTTTGCCAATCCATTCGTAGTAGAATAGTGTCTGGTTGATAGTAGTTTCTATGCTTGCATTATCAAAAGCTACGCCTGCATTAGCATAGGATGGTACACCAATCAAGTTCCAGTGAGAATCGCGTTGACGACGGTCGCCGTATGGTGTGTTGCGATGAATGGTACACTCGTGTTCTTCAACAGATGTTTGGTGTGTGAGATTGTTAACAATATCATTTTTGAACATCTCTTTAGAACGGAAATAGAGGGTGATATCCGATGCTTCGGCTGTCAAAGGGTCAGATGCTTGAGCTTTGAGTTCGTTTTGAATTAATTCGAGATCTAGAGCTACCACATAGCCTTGACCTGCTTTCAGAATTTTGTCTTCTTCAGCGAGGTTGGTAAGGGTGTAGTTTTCATCCCAATGGTATTTCCAATAGGTGTTCATGCCTTCGTCTTTCCATAATCCTTTTTCTGCACGAGAGGTTCCATCATAGGATTCGATAACCCAATGCTTGCCATATGTACCGTATCCGAATGCATCCTCTAAATTGACATCAAATGGGAAGGATATCCAGTAGAAGCTCAGCTCATCGTTGCTCAGTTTGTCACTGAGTAATCGGTCTCTCGTCAATTCCAATACGCCATACGCATATTGATTATCCTTGATAAGATGGTTTTCGTTGAACTCTAATTGGGTAACCAAGGTTACTCCAACATTATCTTGAATACCCTCGGTGCGTACGAGCATGAGGTTGGTATTGATAGGTTCAATATCTTTGTTTTCCTCGGGTACATATGATGCTATGAGTTCGTTGGTTTGGAAATAGTACAACAGGCGAATGCGATGGTTTCGTGTGATGGCAGCATCATCTCCATAGAATACTGCTACGCCGCCTCCATCTTCTTGTTTACCAATAAACTCCTGACGATTGCCCGCGTAATCGGCAGTGATGACAATGCGATCTGCTGGTTGCATCCGTATGGTGTTGTCGTAGATCCAATGGGTATTGTTTTTGTCTGCGAAATTAAATTCAGCTTTGCTGATGTTGTCAATCAGTGTCAAGAAATCGCCTGTAGCGTTGGCATCGATATATGCGCGGTGGAGTAGGTTGGTCTTCTCGTTCCAAGAGAAGCGCACGCTTGCGGCAGCAGGGAGTTTGCCATTGTCCTTCACCATTTTTTTGTCGTCATTGAGTTTCTCGCCTCGCATATTGGTCTCATCGGCAATCAATATGTGGGTAAGTGCTTCGCTATAGTCGTTGGCTATCGTGGCTGTCACCTCTTGGTTGGCATTAATATCTTTGCAGAAATAGTGTGAATAGTTGCTATTATCTTGTGCAGGATTATAGCGTGTCATTCCGCTCTGTGTGTAATTTGTCCAACCTTTGGCTGCTGCAGAACGGATGTAGTATTCGCCCTGATAGCGGTGGGTTTCTTCTAAGATTAGCGGCTTGGCCGTATTGATGGTGCCATCTGCATTACGATTGATTACGAAGTTCCAAACGCCGCTACATGAGTCGTTGCTGAAGTTGGCTATATACTCTGCGTAGTTTGTATTGCCCTCGCCAATATAGAAGGTCTTGCTGTTGTCTGCTTGGTATGCCGAGATGTTTTTGAGGTCATTTTTGATGTTTTCGATACCATCGTCGTCCACGATCACTGCACCTGCGTTGCGTCGTCCTGGCATACCCGCGATACCGAATCGGGTATGCAGTGGACAGAACACCATGTGGCGTTGGATGTCTTGCCATTGGGTGCCATTCCACTGTTGCAAGATCACCTCAGGGTTGTTAAGTCCTTGAATATCTTTGCCGTAGATATCTTTGGAGCCATCCATCTTGTTGTAGATATGCAGGCTATATAGTTTGCGAGAGTTTGTCGCTTTGATGATATCTGATGTGTGCTCTTGGGTGCGACGTGTGTGTGGTACTCCGTCGATGATCTCTTCCACCACTTGCTCCACGTACAATAGTCGATAATCGCCTGTAGCAGGCATGGCGGTAGGCACCATGCCCCATACGCCCTTGTATCTATTGCTGCTGTCCTTCTCGTCGATGAGCGTAAAGCAGTTGATATGGGTCAATGGGATGGCATATGACAAAGGGATACTTTGAGCATGGGTAGTTCCTCCAAAATCACCTAATTGCTTGTGTTGGAAGCGGAAGGTGTGACAACCTTTGGTGATGGTGAATTTGTAATATTTTACACCTCCGTGCTCAAACGCCAATGTGCCTTCATCGGCTTGGGTAATGGATATGCCTCCCATGGTATTGGTGCGCCAGATGTAGTAGGCATTTGTCTTGAACCAATCATCTGGCAAACTGTTAGGTACACCCAGATATACGACATGATCTGCTTTGGAAACGAAGTTGTCGTCCAGCTTGAGGTTAGCATCCACCGTGATGACATCTCCTGCTTGGTACTGAGTCTTTTGACTGTTTTTCTCGGATAGGATGTTGCCGCTATACGCGCTATTGTTAGGTCTGCCTTCCAGCACGGTGATTTTGGCACCATGTGGAGCCTCGAATGTCACGTTGGTGTTGGGCTTGGAGTAGTATTCCTGATTATTATACATCACTCCGTATTCACCAAATTCGCAATATCCTAAGGTGATGGTATATGCCCATGCGCTACTTGCACCAGCAAGAAGGATAAGCGAAATGCAAACTGATTTGAGTATATTGTGTTTCATAATTTATCGTATTTAATGATTGTCAGTAGATTAGTTGTTGTGTTATCAGTTTATATTCTGCTTATCCGTAGCAGCTTTTTTTCTTTGTTGGATATAGGTGTAGCCCGCTGCTCCTATCGCCAATACAACCATTATCCATGGCTCACCAATTGGGTATTCCGTATGTTCTGCATCAGGGTCGGATGGGGTACCAATTGCATTTTTTCTTCCGCTCATATTGGGAGTAGAAGAGGAAAACGCGTCGTAGATATCCGACTCGTATCCATAGTACGCGTTCTCTTCGTAGTAATATTCATCGTCGTAGTAGTACTCCTCGTCGTAGTAATAGTCGTCAGCAATATAGCTGGCGTGTGCGCAGATAGGGGCGCATGCGAAGAATGCGATGAGCAATGCGATGCCCCAGCGGGTAGTAGTGAATTTGGATGTAAAATATTGTGTCATAACACGGTATAAATTAGTATGCTTGATATGTTTTTCTTGCTTGTATGTATGTTGTGCCATACACTCTGCAAAGTTACACATTTTTTTTGAATTGAGCAAATATTTTTAAGAAAAAAGTGAAAAAAATAGGTTGTGTCTTGCTGTGCAAGATGTTGTGCGCCTTCGGCGGGTTGTGTGCGGTGCCGCAGGTTGTGTCGGCTTTGCCGAAATAAAATACGCTACGCGCAGGTTACTGCGGTCTTTCCGCCATTACCCACGCGTAGCGTGTGTTATTTCGCCCATCGGGCGACATTACTATTTTGTCCTTCGCTTAGAGCGAATGTCCTTGTGCATCGTATAGCACGCCATCCTTTTGCAAGTACAGCTTGCCGTCGATGAGGTACTTCTTCACCTTATCGCCTGTCGCCTCATTGCCTATATTATCTACGCTAGTAACAGTCTTATCTGGCTGGAGCGATAGCGCGAAGCGTGAATTATTGGTGCCAGCTGGCAGAGTAACGGTGTAGTTGTCTAACAATAGGTTGGTGCGTGTGTTGGTTTGATAGTCAATGAGTTCGGCTATGATACCATCTGTGCCGTCAGGCATGGAGAAGGTATATTCGCCAGCAGTCTTGATGATCACGCCCAGCGGTACGATAGTTGTTTGCAATGGCAGTACGTTGGCCGCCAATTGGTGGTTGCCGATGAGCGAGTAGAGATTTGCCTTGGCGTTGGCCATCTTTGTAAGATCGAAGTTCATATCAAACTGCTCGGTGGCATTCTCATTCTCAGTGAGTTGGATGTACGTCTTGTCTTCTCGCTGGTTATTTCGCAGCAGTTCAAGACGCATCACATGGTTGATTTCTGCAGAAGCATCTTTCTTGGCTGCTAATTGCTCAGGGAACTGACCACTATAGACTTTGAAATTGGTCCAGTCGATGGTTCCGGCGAATTGTACCATGTATGCGAACATAGACTTAAATGTTTGTTCTTTACCTGCCCAGCAAACCTCGTACGAGTCGGTATCATAATTATATTCAAAGAAATAGTAGAGATGGTCTTGTGAGATAGTTCTATCTTTGTTAGCATAGGATGGCACACCAATCATATTCCAGTTCCAGTCTTTTGATGGGGCTTGACCTTCATTTCGTGGCACAACTACTGACGTTTCTATACATGCAGTATCTAAGTCGTTAATGAGGTTGGCAGAAGGGAAATAGAGGCTCAGACTACTTCTATTGGTGTAAGCGCTATGCTCAGGATTTCTTAGCTTAGCGTTGAGTACTAGAATATATCCTTTATTCGCTTCTAATACTGGTGTTTGATTGATATCTATGTATTTCCAATATGTTTGTGTGCCGTCATAGCCATTTTCTGCTCGCGCTTGACTATCGTATGTTCTGATTCGCCATTGCTTTCCGTATTCACTAAAACCAAACACGTCAGCGATATTTACATCGAATGGGAAGGAGATCCAATAGGTAAAGCGACGTTGGTCGGATACGGATAATGACGGGTTTGTAAGGTGAGCTTTGTTAAATGTCATCATCGCATAGACGGTAGCTCCAGTCTCTGTTTCTCCGTTGGCATTGGTAATGGTCTTGTAGTTATTTGTAATGTTGGATCTTACTTGTGTGGCTTCGCCTTGGTCAATTCGTTCTATCAGTACGTCAATGGCTATATCTGCATTATTTTCATCAGGCACCAAGGTAACCATTGTTTTGTCAATCTTAAAGTCGTACAGTATGCGAACTACGTAATTATTTTGATTTTGTCCTATGTCACCGACTAACATATCCATATCTTTTGCAAAGATTTGTGTGTCACCGCCGGATGGGTATTGCGCAGTAAGTGATACAAGTTGAGAACCGACTTGTACGTTCTTAATATCCTTAGAATATATCCAATCGCCAGTATCGTCCAAAAGCTCTCTTGAATCAGATGCTGATTGGCGCGTTTTATATTTAGCTACAATGTTGTCAAGTCGCTCAGAATTAGTATTCCATGTACCTTGTATATATGCGCGTGAAACCTTATTATTAACAATGTTCCAACTCCAGCGGATGTTGGCATTTTCGCTGATTACTCCATCTCCCGTAGTGTAGGAGTCGTTGACTAGCTCTTTTGAAATAGCTCTACCATAATCGTTCGCTACGATAAACTTGACATTCGAAGAATGTTTGGCCAGGTCTACCCATTTGCAATAATAGTGAGAGAAATTGCGGTGGTGTAGTGAATATGAAGAGAGGGTCATATGGTTGTCGGGGTAGGTATAGTTTGCCCATTGACCTAAAGCGTTGCTTGTACGGATGTAGTATGTACCTTTGTAGCGCTTAAGGTTCTCTTCATCTAGGAGAAGCGTAGTAATCATGTTAGGGGTATTTTGATCCTTTTCCTGCTTTACAATAAAGTTCCAAACACCACTACCAGGGTAACCTTTGTATGCAAACGTAGTATCATTCTTGATAGCATCAATACCATCACTATAGAAAGGTAAGTCTCCATATGCTTTTTTGCGACCTGGTAGCATAGCCATATTACCCTCTGCTTTTAGAGGTAAAACAGTATGTGACTCAATATCAACCCAAGAGGTGCCATCGTACTGTTGTAGGATCACCATAGGGTTGAGCCTTGCTCTATCGCCTGTTTGGTTGGTGTTGATGTGTAGACTGACTATATCTGTACCCTGGTTGAGGTCGCCGCGTTTACGGATGATATCAGATGGGTGGGAGTCTACCGTGTGGAATACAGTCTCCCAATCTTCTTGTTCCCCCTCTTCGTGTTTTTTAATTAGTTCTTTCTCGGCATAGAGTAGGCGGTAGTCGCCAACGCGAGCAGGAAGAGCATCCCAAGTACCTTGGTAATATTTAGTTCCCCCACTGGTGTAATTTGATCCATCAAGTTTGTAGCAATTTTCATTGGTTATAGGAACTTGATATGTTAACTTAGCCGTTCTTGCTAGGGTAGTATTGCTGTTGTTGCCTGTAGGTCCCGTTGGTTTTTTGTGCTCGAAGCGGAATTCATTGCGTCCTGGTTGCAATGTGAATTTGTAGTATTTGTATCCTTTTCCATCATATTCAGGCATATGAGTGCCACGGCATGTTTCTTCGAGCATATCAAAATTACCAGCTTGGTCGTGGGGCCAAATATAATATTCGGCTCCATCTTGGTTCCACTCACTTAGATTGTCAGGTACGCCTAAGTAGAACACATGCTCTTTTTTGGTGACGAAGTTGTCATCGAATAGTACATTGCTAGTAACCCTGTATGGCTGAGTGAGGTCGTTGATACGTTGCTTAGAAGGCTCTCTGACCATGATACCTCCATCGTATATATCTACAACAGGTTTACCCTTGATGAATGTCAATTCTGAACCATAAGGCACTTCAAACGATGTAATAGGTTCTGATGTCGTGCTATAATAAGCTTTTCCGTCATACATGACTCCGTATTTTCCTATTGGGCACCAACCTAATTCGACGGTGCAATTAGGCAATGGTCCCCAGGTGCCGGTGAATGAATATTTTTCCCCATCTTTTACGCAACTGCTTAAAGTATAAACGATGTTTTCATCTAGAGGGATGCCATAGTAAAATGTTGGGGTATAACTGCAAATTCGATCTCCTCCTCCTTCTCCCGTATTATCATTGTTGTTGTTGCTTTTTCTTTCAATGATAAATGTATGATATTCTGCGGGGATATCAAAACGCCAATATTCGCCTTCTCCTCGATCACTTAGATCATTTTCTTCTTGTGCAGTAAGAAGGTGTGCAACACGCTTATCATCGTTATTTTCATCAATAATTTGCCCATTGGATAAATAATCCTTAAGATACATTGTGTTGTATTTATAGGTCTCGGTGTTACCATTCCATTCGTCTATAAGATTAGTAGGTATATGCAAAGAAATGGTATGAGGTCGCGATGTAACGATATTAGGTACAACCCAGAT
>JAZOVR010000036.1:0-8352 GCA_045658785.1 Paludibacteraceae bacterium
AGCAGAACTTATCGACAAGAGCAAGTCTCCAGCATTGGACAGCTGCCCACAACGTCGTGGCGTTTGTGTACGCGTTTACACAACAACTCCTAAGAAGCCAAACTCTGCTATGCGTAAAGTAGCACGTGTTCGCTTGACAAACTCTAAGGAGGTGAACGCTTACATCCCAGGTGAGGGTCACAACTTGCAAGAGCACAGCATCGTAATGGTGCGTGGTGGTCGTGTGAAAGACCTCCCAGGTGTACGTTACCACATCGTGCGTGGTACATTGGATACCGCGGGTGTAGCTAACCGCTTGCAACGTCGTAGCAAATATGGCGCTAAGCGTCCTAAAGCTAAAAAGTAATTTCTGACGAACTAAAAACTAACTAAAAGTTCCATACGATGGGACAGAGTATTAATGGGTTGATCGGTTGAGTAAGCAGATGGAGTAAGGTGAAAAACTGAAACTGAAAAGTGAAAACTGAAACTGAAGAAATCTGCTGAAGTTAAGACAATCAACAAAAAACAAAACAAAACAATGAGAAAAGCAAAACCAAAAAAACGAGTTATCCTTCCAGATCCAGTATTTGGTGAGGTTATGGTGGCTAAATTTGTAAACCACCTCATGCTCGACGGTAAGAAGAATACCGCATACGGCGTATTCTACACCGCTTTGGAGATTGTAACCAACAAGATGAAGAGCGAGCAAACTGCTCTCGAGATTTGGAAACAAGCTCTTAGCAACATTACTCCTTTGGTAGAGGTTAAGTCTAAACGTATCGGTGGTGCAACTTTCCAAGTGCCAACTGAGATCCGTGCTGACCGTAAGGAGTCTATTTCAATGAAGAATATGATCCTCTTCGCTCGCAAGCGTGGTGGCCACTCTATGGCTGAGAAGCTCGCAGCTGAGATCATGGATGCGTTTAACAACCAAGGTGGTGCCTTCAAACGTAAAGAGGATATGCACCGCATGGCAGAAGCTAACCGTGCATTCGCACACTTCCGTTTCTAATATGTGCCTGCGCGCGTAATATATATACGGAATTAGTGAAAAGTTAAGACAATGGCTAAACACGATTTAAAACTGAACAGAAATATCGGTATCATGGCGCACATCGATGCTGGTAAGACTACTACCTCTGAGCGTATCTTGTTCTACACTGGTTTGACTCACAAAATCGGTGAGGTGCACGATGGTGCAGCTACTATGGACTGGATGGAGCAAGAGCAAGAGCGTGGTATTACTATTACTTCTGCTGCTACTACTACTTATTGGCAATATGCTGGCAATAAGTATAAAATCAACTTGATTGACACTCCGGGACACGTTGACTTTACCGTTGAGGTAGAGCGTTCACTCCGTATCTTGGACGGTGCTGTGGCTGCGTTCTGCGCCGTAGGTGGTGTACAACCACAGTCAGAGACCGTATGGCGTCAAGCTGATAAATACAACGTACCACGTTTGTGCTACGTAAACAAAATGGACCGCTCTGGTGCTAACTTCTTCGACGTAGTTACCCAAATCAAGGAGGTGCTTGGCGCTAATCCTTGTCCTATCCAAATTCCTATCGGTGCTGAGGAGACTTTCAAGGGCGTTGTTGACCTTGTGACCATGAAGGCATGTGTTTGGAATGACGAGACTATGGGTTCTAACTACACTATTGAGGAGATTCCAGCAAACCTCGTTGACGAGGCTGCAGAGTGGCGCGACAAAATGCTCGAGACTATCGCTGAGTTCGATGACGCTTTGATGGAGAAGTACTTCTCTGATCCTGAGACTATCACTGAGGATGAGATCCGTGCTGCTATCCGCAAAGGATGCTTGAGCATGCAAATTTTCCCAATGGTTTGTGGTTCTTCATTCAAGAACAAGGGCGTGCAAACTATGCTTGACGCTGTTTGTGCATACTTGCCAAGCCCAATGGATACCCCTATCATCGACGGTACTGACCCATCTACTGGTGAGGCTGTAACTCGTACTCCAGATGATGAGGATCCTTTGTGTGCGCTTGCTTTCAAGATTGCTACTGACCCATACGTAGGTCGCCTCTGCTTCTTCCGTGTGTATAGTGGTAAACTCGATGCGGGTTCTTATGTTTACAACCCACGTTCTGGCAAACGCGAGCGTATCTCTCGTATCTTCCAAATGCACTCTAACCGTCAAAACCCAGTTGAGACCATTCTCGCAGGTGATATCGGTGCAGGTGTAGGTTTCAAGGATATTCGTACTGGTGACACTTTGTGTGCTGAGGACAAACCAATCGTACTCGAGTCTATCGAGTTCCCAGCACCAGTGATCGGTATCTCTGTAGAGCCTAAGAGTCAAGCTGACCTCGACAAACTCGGTGTAGGTTTGGCTAAATTGGCTGAGGAGGATCCTACCTTTACTGTTAAGACTGACGAGCAAACAGGTCAAACCGTGATCTCTGGTATGGGTGAGCTTCACCTCGAGATTATTATCGACCGTCTGAAACGTGAGTTCAAGGTAGAGTGTAACCAAGGTCGTCCTCAAGTAGCATACCGCGAGGCTATCTCTGCTCCAGTAGAGTTGCGCGAGACATACAAGAAGCAATCTGGTGGTCGTGGTAAATATGCGGATATTATCGTTCGCGTTGAACCAGCTGACGAAGGCTTCGAGGGTGGCTTGCAATTCGTGGATGTTGTTAAGGGCGGTAACGTGCCAAAAGAGTATATCCCTTCAGTAGAGAAAGGTTTCACAACCGCTATGAAGACGGGTATCTTGGCTGGTTTCCCACTCGATACCTTGAAGGTTACTTTGATGGATGGTAGCTTCCACCCAGTTGACTCTGACCAACTCTCATTCGATATCTGCGCACAAATGGCGTTCAAGAGCGCTTGCGCGAAGGCTCGTCCAGTATTGATGGAGCCAATCATGAAGGTGGAGGTGGTTACTCCAGAGGAGTGCATGGGTGATGTGATCGGTGACTTGAACAAACGTCGTGGTCAAGTAGAGGGTATGGATACCGCTCGTACTGGCGCACGTGTGATCAAGGCTAAGGTACCATTGAGCGAGATGTTCGGTTATGTAACCGCATTGCGTACCATCACTTCTGGTCGTGCTACCAGCAGCATGGAGTTCTCTCACTACGATGCAGTATCTAGCACTATCGCTAAGGCAGTATTGACCGAGTGCGGTGGTCGCGTAGATCTCGTGTAAGAATAAATAACCGGTTGGTCGGGTGACCGACCTTCCGGTACTAAAAAGAAACAAAAGTCGAGCTGAAAGTTCGAAAAGGTCAGGCAGAAAGGGCCGCTTGATACTTCAAACCTCTTCGCTCACGCGTGCATGTGCGCACGCACCCGCATACCTTATAATATATAGCGCATCATGGAGCAATCTGTGGGCATTGATAGGGTGGGCGGATAAGATAAATAAAAACCGAAGCGCGAGTCATCTGAGCAAATGACTCTTTGGATGTGCGAGCGACTAGGGGAATGTAAAACAAATTAAAAACAAATTAAAAACAATTAAAACAATGAGTCAAAAGATTCGTATCAAACTGAAATCGTTCGACCACAATTTGGTAGACAAGTCTGCTGAGAAAATTGTGAAGACCGTAAAAGCAACAGGTGCAGTAGTAAGTGGTCCAATTCCATTGCCAACTCACAAACGCATCTTCACTGTAAACCGCTCAACCTTCGTTAACAAGAAGAGCCGTGAGCAATTTGAGTTGTCAAGCTACAAGCGTCTGATTGACATTTATCAATCTAACCAAAAGACCGTAGAGGCTTTGATGAAACTCGAGCTCGCAAGTGGTGTTGAGGTAGAGATCAAGGTTTGATAACTAAGAAAACAAACAACAAGCCTGTAATCAAAACAAACTACAATCGGGTCCAATGACGAGGGTAGGGAGTTGAGAGGAAGGGCTTAAAAAAAACAAAATCGCCACTTCCCGCGGATAGACACAGTCGTAAGACACGGAGGCCCGGGGGCGAGAGTGGAAAAATAATTATTAACAATTTTAATCACAGCTAAAATGCCAGGATTATTAGGTAAAAAAATCGGAATGACATCCGTTTTCGGTGCTGATGGCAAAAATATCCCATGCACCGTGATTGAGGCTGGTCCTTGCGTTGTTACCCAACTCAAGACAGTTGAGAAGGATGGCTACTCTGCTGTACAAGTAGGTTTCATGCCAAAAAGCGAGAAACACACTAACAAAGCAGAAGCTGGTCACTTCGCAGCTGCTGGTGTACAACCAATGCGTCACCTCGTAGAGTTCGATGGATTCGAACAAGAAGTCAAACTGGGAGATACCTTGACCGTGGAGATGTTCGAAGAGAACTCTTACGTAGACGTGACAGGTACTTCTAAAGGTAAAGGTTTCCAAGGTGTAGTTAAGCGTCACGGCTTCGGTGGTGTAGGTCAATCTACCCACGGTCAAGACGACCGCCTTCGTGCTCCAGGTTCTATCGGTGCCTGCGCAACTCCAAGTCGCGTATTCAAAGGCATGCGTATGGCTGGTCACATGGGTGTTGATCGCGTAACTGTACAAAACCTTGTAGTACTTAAAGTGATTCCTGAGTACAACTTGATCATGGTCAAGGGTAGTGTACCAGGTGCTAAAAATTCAATCGTTGTTATTAACAAATAAGAAGGTATGGAACTTAGTATTTTGAACATGGCCGGCAAAGAGACCGGCAAGAAGATCGTTCTCAATGACGCTATCTTCGGTATCGAGCCTAACGACCACGCCATCTATTTGGATGTAAAACAATATTTGGCAAACAATCGTCAAGGTACAGCTAAAGCTAAACAACGTAGTGAGAACGCTCACTCTACACGCAAACTCGGTCGTCAAAAGGGCGGCGGTGGCGCTCGTCCAGGTGACTTGAAGTCTCCAGTACGTGTAGGTGGTGGTACCATCTTTGGTCCTGTTCCACGCGACTATGGCTTCAAACTCAACAAGAAGGTGAAACAACTCGCTCGCCGCAGTGCTCTTAGCACACGCGCTGCTGCTGGTCAAATCATCGTATTGGATGCGCTCCAATTCGAGGCTCCAAAGACCAAAGCAATGATCGAGGTAATGAACAATCTTCAAGTTGCAGGTAAAAAGGTATTGTTCGTTTTGGCAGAGAATAACTACAACGTTCTCAAGTCTGCTAGCAATATCGAGCGCACCAACGTGGTGACTGTTAATGAACTGAATACATACGCAATCATGAACTCTAGCGCTGTAGTTCTCGTTGAGAACGCTCTCACAGCTCTCGAGGCAACTTTAGCATAAGGAGGTTACAACTATGGCAATTATTTTAAAACCAATCGTCACTGAGAAGATGACCGCCGCAGGCGAAAAGTTCAACCGTTATGGTTTTCAGGTAGTTCGTACTGCCAACAAGGTAGAAATCAAGAAGGCAGTAGAAGAATTGTACAATGTACAAGTGCTGGATGTAAACACACTTATCCAAGCTCCAAAGACCAAACAACGCTACACCAAGAGCGGTTTGATCCGTGGCGCTAAGGCTGCTTACAAGAAAGCTATCGTTACATTGAAAGAAGGTGAAACAATTGATTTTTATAGCAATATCTAAAAATGGCTGTACGTAAATTAAAACCCTCTACACCGGGGCAAAGACACAAAGTTATTGGCGCATTTGACACAATTACCGCAAGTGCACCAGAGAAATCTCTTGTGTTCGGTAAGAACAAAACCGGCGGTCGTAACAACAATGGTAAAATGACCATGCGTTACATCGGTGGTGGACACAAGCAGAAATATCGCGTAATTGACTTCAAACGTAACAAAGATGGTGTACCAGCAGTAGTTAAGACTATCGAGTACGATCCAAACCGTTCGGCTCGCATCGCACTCTTGTTCTACGCTGATGGAGAAAAACGTTACATCCTTGCACCTAATGGCTTGCAAGTAGGTCAAACTGTAATCTCAGGTCCAGATGTGGCTCCTGAAGTTGGTAATGCTCTTCCAATGGCAAACATGCCGCTTGGTACTTTGATCCACAACATCGAGTTGCGTCCAGGTCAAGGTGCTTGCATGGTTCGCTCAGCAGGTGTGTTCGCACAACTCTCTTCTCGTGAGGATAAATATGCGATCATCAAGTTGCCTTCTGGCGAGCTACGCAAAGTGCTTTCTGCTTGTAAAGCAACTGTAGGTGTGGTTGGTAATAGTGACCACGCTTTGGAGAAGAGTGGTAAGGCTGGTCGCAGCCGTTGGTTAGGACGTCGTCCACGCAACCGTGGTGTGGCTATGAACCCTGTAGATCACCCAATGGGTGGTGGTGAAGGTCGCGCATCTGGTGGACACCCACGTTCACGCAAGGGCTTGTTAGCTAAGGGCTACAAGACACGCGCTCCAAAGAACTTGAGCAACCAATACATTATTGAAAGAAGAAAGAAATAACCTATTAAATTAAGAGAAATTATGAGTCGTTCATTGAAAAAAGGACCATTTATCAACGTTAAGTTGGAGAAAAAGGTGTTGGCTATGAATGAGTCTGGCAAGAAAGATGTTGTTAAGACTTGGAGCCGTGCATCTATGATTTCTCCTGATTTCGTAGGTCATACTATCGCAGTTCATAATGGAAATAAGTTTATCCCTGTGTACGTTACTGAAAATATGGTAGGTCACAAACTCGGTGAGTTCGCTCCTACTCGTACATTCCGTGGTCACTCGGGTAACCGTTAATCCAAGAATCATTTCAAACAACAAATTAAATTTTAGAATTCAAAATGGGTGCTAGAAAACATAATGCAGCTGAAGCAATGAAAGAAGCTCGCAAGAGCCAATACTTTGCTAAGCTTAATAACGTTCCTACATCTCCACGCAAAATGCGCCTTGTTGCCGATATGATTCGTGGAATGGAAGTGAACCGTGCACTGGGTGCGTTGCATTTCTCTACCAAAGAGGCATCGCGTGCCCTCGAGAAACTCTTGAAATCTGCTATCGCTAACTGGGAAACCAAAACTGGCAAAAAAGCAGATACTGAGACTCTGTATGTAACAAATATCATGGTAGATGGAGGTATGATGCTCAAGCGTCTCTTGACCGCTCCTCAAGGTCGAGGATACCGCGTGCGTAAACGCTCTAACCATGTTACTATTTTTGTAGATACTAAAAATACTAACGAAGCTAAGTAATTAAAAAAATGGGACAAAAGATTAATCCAATAGCAAACCGCCTTGGTATTGTACGTGGTTGGGATTCCAACTGGTTTGGCGGCAAAAACTACGGAGATACTATCCTTGAGGATACCAAAATCCGCAAGTACCTGAATGCCCGCTTGGCTGAGGCTAGTATCTCTCGTATCGTTATCGAGCGTACTCTTAAACTTGTGACTGTAACTGTATGCACCGCGCGCCCTGGTTTTATCATCGGCAAAGGTGGACAAGAGGTTGACAAATTGAAAGAGGAGTTGAAGAAAATCACCAAGAAAGATGTGCAAATCAACATCTTCGAGGTTAAGCGTCCTGAGCTTGATGCTACTATCGTAGCTAACAAAATCGCACGCCAACTCGAGGGTAAGATCGCATACCGCCGCGCTGTGAAGATGGCTATCGCTTCTACTATGCGCATGGGTGCTGAGGGTATCAAAATCCAACTCAGTGGTCGTCTCAATGGTGCCGAAATGGCACGCAGCGAGATGTACAAAGAGGGACGTACCCCATTGCACACTCTACGTGCTGACATCGACTATTGCCACGCTGGTGCTCTCACCAAAGTCGGTATGATCGGTGTGAAGGTTTGGATCTGCCGTGGTGAAGTTTATGGCAAGAAAGATCTTGCCCCTAACTTCGCACAAAAGCAAGAGAATGGTCGTGGTGGCGATCGCCGTCGTGATGACCGCCGTGGTGGTTTCCGCAGAAACAAAAAACAATAATGTTTAACCGATTTGTAGATTAAAAACAGTTATGTTACAACCAAAGAAAACTAAATTCCGCCGCTGCCAAAAAGGCCGCATCAAAGGCAATGCACAGCGTGGTACTGAGCTCGCATTTGGCTCATTCGGTATCAAGTCACTTGGTACCATCTGGTTGACAGGTCGTCAAATCGAGGCAGCCCGTATCGCAGTTACTCGCTATATGCAACGTCAAGGACAAGTATGGATCCGAGTTTTCCCTGATAAACCAATTACCAAAAAACCATTGGATGTTCGTATGGGTAAAGGTAAAGGTGCTCCAGAGGGATTCGTAGTACCATTGGCTCCAGGTCGTATCATCTTCGAGGTAGAAGGCGTATCATACGAGATTGCTAAAGAGGCACTCCGCCTGGCAGCTCAAAAACTTCCTATTACAACCAAATTTGTCGTAAGACGTGATTACGACCCAACCCAAAATGTATAATTAGGATTATGAAAACAGCTGAAATTAAAGAATTAACAACTGCTGAGATC
>JAZOVR010000037.1:0-3533 GCA_045658785.1 Paludibacteraceae bacterium
CGGTGGGGAAAACAACCCCCCCATTTGGGCAGTAGGAGAGGGGGTGCGTTTGCCTGCTGTAGATGGTATTATGGCTACAAGTCCTTGATTGGCAGGAAGTCCTGACCATCAACAAAGACGTGTGTGCCAGTGTATTCATCGATGAATGAGAGACGTACCTTGCCCTGCTTAGGCTCATACATATCTATTGCAATCCAATCCTCATCAACCCAAATGCGATCGAAGTTTGAGTAGTCGCGAATAGCCACCTCACTATCTCCGTATGGGAATACACGCACAAGTTTATTCCACCAACCGCCTGGAGAGCCGGCATAGCCTCGCTCGTCTGGTCGTAGACACTGATACAAACCTAGACGGTCAGCGTGATAGCTCTTCTTGGTAAGTATGACAGCCTCCTCGATGGTGCAGTTGTTATTTGGCGATATAGTAGTCTTGGTTGTACCCTTAATCAGTCCGAGCACATTGAGGAATGCCATAGGCTCAAATGCATATGGGGCAATCTGACCCTTGTCTGTAAATTGGTCGAGCTGTGGGCTCCAGATAGTATATCTTATACTCGAATTTTTCTTGATATACTCCATTGCACGGTAGATGTATGTAGCCATCTGCTGACGTGTTACAAGTGCTGTTGGATTATAATTCTCAGCAATGATACCAGCTGCCAGAGCTTTGCGGATGTAGATATCTCCCTCTGCTTGCTTAGGCGAGATTGGTACCTCGGACACATTCTCAGCCATGCGTACAGCCAGTGAGGCCATCTGTAGGGTAGTGATATTTTTTGAGTAGTCATCGCCGAGCACCTGCTTGTCAATAAGCCCGTAGACCATAGCCCACTTGGTGTCGCTCTCGCCCTTATCGCTGACCTTGGCGCCGTGGTCATCTTCTGGAACGGCAAAGTATCCTGGATATGTACTACCCCAGAATGTGCCCTCCAATGCCTCCTGCTTATATGGTCCATCCCACGCTTTAAGCATAGATGCCTTAAACTGTTCGAGAGTACGCTCCGTATCACGACCGAAGTTTTTTTCCAACTCCGCCTGGGTGTAGCTTAAAATCTCCTCGCGACCATCTATGCCACAGTAGTAGCACGACTTGCGATAGACCTTCTCGCCCTTAGAGTTGCGGCCTACGTAGTGTCTGCTTGATAGATTCTGCATAATGTAGGCGTGGCTCAAAGGTTTAGTTACGTGCGTACGTTGAGGATTCTCCTCAAAGACGTGCTTTGGGTTATGCTCAACCTTGCCGCAATACTTACAGCTGTAGTAGAACTTCAAATTGACCTGACAGGTTGGATGACGCATAACGGTGTGTGCTGCTGTAACTTGCGCCGAGTAGTCGTGCCCTGGGCAGAAAGTAGTGGTAGCACTTGCCCCTTTGTTTACTGCCTCGTCGAAGTTGCCGTGGTAGAGACGCACATTGAACCAGAGAGCCTGAGTTGGAATACTGTGCTTCCAATTGTACTCATCTTTTAGCTCCTCCTGAATAGACAGTAGTCCCTTAGGGTACTTCTCTGCAGGTAGGAATATTGTAACATTCTGGGTTGTTGCACCCTTGCTACTAACAGAATAAGGAGGGTTTGTTTTAAGGAGGACAAATAACTGTAACACTTTGGCAAAATCTACCTCTGGACCGTACCATATCTCTTGGATATTTGGGAAGGTGTAGAGCATATACTTAACACTACTGCTATCTTCGATGTTGACCAATAGCTTTGTAATGTAGAATGCCTCATTTTTTTCCAGCCGCGACTTGAGATCCTTATCTAAGTACCACTCTGTTGGCACGGGCGTTGGAGCCCACTCTGCAACATGCTGAGCGTGAACCTTCTTTACGTCGCAAGTCTTGGTGTGGTATTCCCAGTAGAAGCTGTCGGCCTGCTCCTTAGAATATATCTTTGTCAGGTCAAGATATGTCTTTGAATTACCAACAGAGGCTCTATAAACGACCGCGCCGTAGCCCTCCTTAGCATCAGCAAGCGCCACCTGCTCGCCATTTACAGTAAAGTTGTTATCATTGTGGCTTAATGAGAATGAGCCTATGCTACCCTGTTTTACGCGAAAGACGATAGTGGCCGTGTATCCGCTATTGGTCTTGAAGTTACCCTCTGCGTCAAGTGGACCACTCCACTGAACACGCACAATCTCTAAATCGTCAGCACTCGATATGGTTGCCGTATTTGATGGCTTTGCCCCTGCCACAGGCTTTGGAATAGATAACGCTGCTGAGGTAATAACCTTCTGATCCATACCAAGTCGCTGCGTCTTAGCCTCAAGATAACATTTCTTGCCATTAGAGCCCGGCACAGCAACAAAGGTAGCCTTTACGCCGTTGATTTTCCAGTCTGAGTTCTGCGAATTCTTGAAGACCTTGGACATTCCAGACTTTATTGCCAGGTGTACTCTTATGGTGTAAGACTCACCAGCCTTGAAACAACCGTTTGAGTCAAAGTTGCCAATCCACTCTACACGATTTATCTGTGAGCTGGCGGTGGAAGACATTGTGCCTGTGGTTATAGGCTTCTCTCTCACTACTGGCCTTGAAATTTTAGGATAAGCTTTTGTTACAACAGATCCGCTATATGGCGATGCCATAGCTGCGCTAATTACTACAAACAGCATTAGTGCAATAGTAGTTACTCTTTTCATATATCCAGTGTTGATTAAAGTTTGGTCTACAAAGTTATGTGAAATAGTATAATTACGCAAATTTTTAGCAACTTTGAGTTTGTTACTCCCACTCTACAAGGTTCCAAGGGAGAGTGATTTTCTTCGGTTCGCCTCGTTTACTACTACTACTACTACTACAGAGTGTGTTTGATATGTCAAATATAGAAATTTAACAGCAAATCACAACTTTGTAGTTGTGGGTTACTGTAGAAATAGCATAAGATACGACCTATTTATTTTATTGTTTATAGTGAGAGCGAATTCATCCATCTTTCACAGCGTCGGCTCGGCAATACATGCCTATCAGAGCGGGATTGGCTACTTCGCAGACTTGCGTCTACTTCGCTTAACGCCTTTCCCTTGGAATCCTCGGCACTCACAGTCATACGTTTGTCAATTACTAGTTGCTTGTTAGAAGTTTAATGTCTGGTTATCTGGCTTATTGCACAGGGTTGCAGATTCTCTCAGAATAGTACAACACACTGTGACAAAGCGTTTTATACACCGTAAACATAATTTCACACTTTGGAACACGCAAACGATTTGGAAAATTGGATATACTTATAGCGTATCCTACTAAATAATTTAGTGTATTATCTTTTTATGAGTTTACATGAGTGTGAATAGTCGTCAAAGCGTCTATATTCTATACCTAGCAACAAGCGTTCTTCTGTAATAGATTCCAATTTGAATTTAACATGACACTTAGACTGAAAGTAATCATTCATTGCTTGTTTTGCATAAGCTAAAGTTTTACAATAGAAATATTCGTGTAATGACATAAAACCGAAATCTCCATCGAAAAAGTGTTCCGCTATTACAAGGTATGGATATAGTTTTGTGCTAATTGAATCATCTAGCGTTGCT
>JAZOVR010000038.1:0-7305 GCA_045658785.1 Paludibacteraceae bacterium
AACGATATTTTCACGATGACTATACTCTACGAAGATAATCATATCATAGCAGTTAGTAAAACTTGTCACGAGATTGTGCAAGGTGATAAGACGGGAGATACCCCTTTATCGGATATAGTGAAGGCATATATCAAAGAAAAATACCAAAAGCCTGGTGATGTGTTTCTTGGTGTGACTCACCGATTAGATCGTCCTACTACGGGAGTGGTAATCTTTGCACGTACCAGCAAAGCGCTCACGCGGCTCAATGCTATGTTTCAATCGCACGAACAAATACGCAAAACCTATTGGGCTATCGTACAATCCCCTCCACCTACACCCGAGGGGAGAATCGAGAACTATCTCCTGCGCAACGAACAGCAAAACAAATCCTTTGTAGTCAAACCCAATACGCAGAATGCCAAAAGGGCCGTGCTAACGTATCAAACCATTGCACAAGGCGAGCGATATACACTATTGGAGATAAATTTAGAGACTGGGCGTCATCATCAGATTCGTTGTCAATTAGCAGCTATTGGTTGTCCTATTAAAGGCGATTTAAAGTATGGTGCTAAACGTAGTAATCCAGATGGTGGAATATCATTACATGCTCGAAATATAGAGTTTATCCACCCCGTGAGTAGATTACCTATATCTATCACAGCCCCTGTGCCAGATGATACCCTTTGGAAAACTCTGGAGGCAAAATGCAAATAAGTATGAAAAAGATATTTCTATTAATTCTTTCATGTTTCTCATGTGTTGTAGTATGGGCATGTACCTCATTTATTATTAGTGGTAACGCTACTCCTTCTGGCAAACCCATGATGTTCAAGCACCGTGACACTGGGGAACTTAATAACCGCATTGCTCATTTTGAAGGTGAGAAATATGCTTTTATGGGGCTAGTTAATTCGCCTGTATTGGATGGCGAAGTGTGGGCAGGAATGAATGAAGCTGGCTTTTGCATCATGAATACTGCTTCATACAACTTGCGAGAGGACTCTTTAGATTGCCCAATGGATCGCGAGGGCGAACTCATGTTTCATGCACTGGGTGTGTGTGCAACATTGGAGGATTTTGAAGAATGGCTCAATACCTATCCTCAACCATGGGGGGTAGAGGCTAACTTCGGTGTTATTGACGCACAAGGTGGAGCAGCTTACTACGAGATGAACAATTCTCGCTATATCAAATATGATGTAAATGCAGAGGAGAATGGCTATCGTGTAGTTACTAACTTTAGTTTTGCAGGTCGATACGAAGATTATGAGGGCTGGGAGCGCTATCAAACGGCTTCTGCTATCATGAAGGAGGCTTTTTCTCGGGAGCGAGAGTTATCTGCTATTGATGCTATCAACTTCTTCTCTCGTAAGTATCGTCATGAAGTGTTAGGAGTGAATTACTACCAAGATAATGCACCTCGATATATCATAGATCAAGATTATATTCCTCGTCGTATCACATCAGCAGTAATTTGTTTTCAAGGTGTGAAGGCGGGCAGTGATCCTAAGTATAGTGTCATGTGGTCTGCATTGGGTTATCCTGCGTGTGCTGTAGCTATACCGCTACTAATGAATAGTAGTTCGTTACCTGCATATATGGCAGCCCGCAATCCGAAGGCTAAGAAAGGTGAGGCGCTTCATAGCGAGATGTGCGATGCATCACTCCAGATTAAAGACCAATGGGCATTTCCTATGCATATTAGCAATGGCAAACGTTATGTGGCCCTTCAGACTATTCTAGTGGACAATGAGGACAAGCCTGCACTTATGACATGTACCAACGATGTAGAGACAAAGATTCAATCTGATTTTCTACCGCTTTATCAGCAATGGGAAAAAGGCGCATTGAGTGATCAAATTTTTTTTAAATGGTATGATCGGGTTGCGAATCAATGGATGAGATATTACAACAAAGTCTTCGCGCCGTATAATCATTCGAGCATAGACTAATTTTGGTATTACGTCAACTAATTTGCTATTCGCGGAATAGGAACTCTATAGCTTTTAGCGTCAACCGAGAGAAAGCATGATTGTCTAATTCGGATAAGTGAACAATTAATGTGTCAGGAATTTTAGGAAGTTCTGACACATGTTTTATCAAAAACTGTACATGTAATTTCTGATGTGATAGTACGTGCGTCAATGATAGGACTCTCTGCGAACTATTGGACGGTATTTCGTTTATGGAATATTGGGTTTTAATTTCGGACTGATATATTTCTCTATTGGGTATAGAATATTCTTTTATAGGAAACTCCCATAAGTGCTTCCAGATATCATTCTCTTTGCGTTGGTGAATGAGGGTTGTTTTTTCTGGAGATATGTAGATGGTGTATTCTAAATATCTATCGCGTATTTTGGGACGAGGCTTACGCACAGGCAATAGTTCCACAGTGCTATTAGCTAACGCCTTGCACCATGTATTGAGCGGACAAGTGTTGCAATCAGGTGCAGTTGGTACACAATGCAATGCTCCCAACTCCATAATAGCAGAGTTGAATAATCGTGGATGTTCTTTATCTAGAAGTTCTTCGGCCAATTGATGGAAATGCTTTTTACCTTGTGTGGTATCAAACGCTATTTCGCAATCGAACAAACGTGCCAATACACGATATACATTGCCATCAAGCGCAGGGTAGGGCAGATTGAAAGCAAAAGACGCAATTGCTCCTGCTGTGTAATCGCCTACGCCAGGCATGCTTCGGAGTGCAGTAAAAATTTCAAATGTAGTGAGTTGATATGCTTGAGAATTAAACAACGGATGCTCTTTCATTTGCTGTGCAGCTTTATGCAAGTTACGAGCACGAGAGTAATAACCTAATCCTTGCCAGTAAAGTAATACCTCATCTTCAGTAGCATTAGATAGAGAATGAATATTCGTAAAATGATCCACAAAGCGTATGTAATACTCAATACCTTGTGCCACACGGGTTTGCTGCAATATAATTTCAGAAATCCATATCTTATACGGATCCTCAGTTTCTCGCCAAGGCAAAATACGATGATTTTGTTCGTACCATGAATGTAATTTTTGATATAGCAGTGGCTTATTCATATTTTGCCATTGTGAGAATGACATTATATAAAATGATCTTCTACTTCCTCACTGGATCACAGGTGAGTTCTATACCTAACTTGCGGAAGATCTTGCGATCCACCTCAGACAACATTACAGTACTATGCACTTGACAACCAGCCAGTTGTGGTAATGCTTCTAAGGTCTTGCGGCAGTTCTCATCATGCAAACTCAATACCGATAATGCTACCAAGACCTCATCTGTATGCAAACGTGGGTTACGACCACGCAAGTAACTAATCTTGGTATGCTGAATTGGCTCGATCATCTCCTGTGGGATGAGTTTCACATCGTGGTCAATACCAGCGAGATACTTCGTTGCATTAAGCAGAAGTGCTGCACTTGAACCGAGTAGGGGAGATGCTTCGGCGGTAATGATGGTACCATCGTGCAACTCGATTGCACCCACTGCCATACTATTATCACGCTCTTTGCGTTCGTTCGCGGCGGTAGTGGTTTTGCGGTCGGCTGTGGAGATACCCACTTGCTGGAACAAGCGACCAATACGATTGACTACTGCCTCGCTTATATCACCATTGGCAAAATCGTTGAGCGCATGGTAATAGCGACGAATAATCTCCTGCTTGCTTGCCTCTTGGCATGCCGCATCATCTTCTATGCAGAAGCCCACCATATTTACACCCATGTCGGTTGGTGATTTGTATGGGTTATGTCCATAAATACCTGTAAATAAGGCATCTAATACAGGGAATATCTCCGAGTCGCGATTATAACTAACCGCCGTCTTGCCGTATGCCTCCAAGTGATATGGGTCAATCATGTTGACATCATTAAGGTCGGCTGTCGCTGCTTCATACGCTTTATTGACCGGGTGCTTGAGTGGCAAGTTCCACACAGGGAAAGTCTCAAACTTAGCATATCCTGCTTGATTGCCGCGTTGGTATTCGTTATAGAGTTGGCTCAGACAAACTGCCATCTTACCGCTACCCGGACCAGGAGCGGTGACTACCACCAGTGGACGAGTGGTCTCAATATAATCATTCTTACCAAAACCGTCTGCGGAGTCAATGAGTGCCACATTGTGTGGATAACCTTCGATGGTGTAGTGGAAGTAGGTCTTGATACCTAGTCGCTCAAGGCGTTGGCTGTAGTTCTGTGCCGATGCTTGACCGCTGTAGTGTGTGATGACTACGGAGTTAACGAGAAATCCTCGATTCATGAACTCCTCACGAAGACGCAATACATCTACATCGTAGGTGATACCTAAGTCTTGGCGCACCTTGTTCTTCTCGATGTCGGCAGCAGAGATGACGATGACAATCTCCATGGTATCACGCAGTTGCGTGAGCATCGTGAGTTTGCTATCTGGTTGAAAACCAGGCAGCACTCGACTTGCATGAAAGTCATCGAAGAGTTTTCCTCCGAGCTCAAGGTAAAGCTTATTACCAAACTGCGCAATACGCTCTTTGATATGCTCCGACTGTATGCGGATGTATTTCTCGTTGTTAAAAGGAGTCATGTTTCTTTCTCCAAAAATTATAGTATATTATAGAAAATTACTCAAAATTTTATACCAATTTGACTGTTTAATATTGGATAATTTTGGGATAATTTTTTACAATTTTTGTTTTTTATTATTCTTCTGGGTTATGACCGTCGAAGCAGAAGGTGCAGACTTTGCACTTGGGTAGTCCGATGGCGGCAATGAGGTCCTCTATCTTGGTGTATTTGAGGGACTTGAGTGCGAATCGGTCACGCAAAGCACGAATCATGCGTTGGTACTCCAAGGAGTCAGTAGTTGCGTATGCCTTGATACGCTCTGGGTTATTAGCTGCTTCTTCGCCCTCCAAATCCGCAATGATTCGGCGCGTGATGAGTTCCATATCCGACTTCGAGGTGGTGAAGTTGGTAAATGGACAGCCATACATGATCGGTGGGCAAGCGATACGCATATGCACATCCTTGGCTCCTGCTTCTAATAGGCAACGGGTGTTGTCGCGCAATTGTGTACCACGCACAATGGAGTCGTCGCAGAAGAGGATACTCTTACCACGTAGGATAGAGTAGTTGTGGATGATCTTCATCTTTGCCACAAGTTCACGAGTCGCTTGTTGCGAAGGGGTGAAGGAGCGTGGCCATGTAGGCGTATATTTGGTGATGGCGCGTTGGTAAGGCACCCCTGAGGTGTGGGAATAACCAATCGCCATAGCAATACCTGAATCAGGAATACCACAAACAATATCTGCTTTTACATCATCACTCGCACCCATAGCATGACCGCACGCATAGCGCACTTGCTCTACGTTACGACCTTCGTAGTCGGAAGTAGGGAAGCCGTAGTACACCCAAAGGAAAGAGCAAATCTGCATCTTCTCATTGGGTTTGCGCAGTTGCTCTACGTGGTTGGCATACACGCGTACAATCTCTCCAGGACCGAGGAAATACTCGGTTTGGAAGCCAAGATTGAAGAAGGATGACGACTCGCTGGCAATCGCGTAGGCGTTGTCGCGCTTACCTAATATAATAGGTGTGCGTCCCCATGAATCGCGGGCAGCGATGATGCCGTCTTCGGTGAGGATGAGGATGCTGCAAGAGCCTTTGATATGGCGATAGACATTTTCGATACCGTCCACAAAGTCTTTGCCTTGTACAATGAGCAAACCTACTAGTTCAGTGGGGTTTACGCGTCCGCTACTGAATTCGGAGAGGTGTACTTTTTGCTCAAGCAAGTGGGCTACCAAATCGTCTTGGTTGTTGATCTTGCCGATGGTGCTGATTGCAAAGCGACCGAGGTGCGAATTGATGAGCAGTGGCTGTGCATCGGTATCAGAGATGATACCAATGCCAGCATTGCCACTGAACTCGTCCAACTCATGTTCGAACTTCGTGCGGAAGTGAGAGTTGGAGATATTGTGAATGCTTCGTTTGAAGCCGTTCTCCTTGTCGAAAGTTGCCATACCAGCTCGGCGTGTACCGAGGTGGGAATGGTAGTCGGTGCCGTAAAAGACATCGGTTACACAAGAAGTTGTAGATATTGTACCAAAAAATCCAGCCATATCGTCGTAAGTGGCTTGCGAGAAGAAATGCGCTCGCGCATTTGGCTCGCCGCACTTACTCCTCTTTGCAAAAAAGTAACTTTTTTGCAAGTTTTCAAGGAATAATTCTCGGCTTACCTCGCAAGTTTAATAAGCTGATTATTAATTATTTAAATAACTTTTTACGTTGTTCTCAATACGAGCGGTGAGGTCTTCGGCGGTAGCGTCGAGGACGAGTTTCTCGCCAGTGATACCTTCGTATAGCTCGATATAGCGAGCGGTGATACCAGCTACTACCTCATCGGTCATCTCTGGTACCTCTTGTCCCTCTTTTCCTTGGAAACCGTTGTCCATCAACCACTCACGAACGAACTCTTTGGAGAGTTGCTTTTGTGGCAAACCTGCCTCAAAGCGCTCCTCGTAGCCCTCTGCGTAGAAATAGCGGCTGGAGTCTGGGGTGTGTACCTCGTCCATGAGGAGGATTTGGTCGCCGTGTTTACCAAACTCATATTTAGTGTCCACGAGGATAAGGCCTTGTTTAGCGGCGATCTCTTGTCCGCGGTTGAAGAGAGCAAGGGTGTATTTCTCCAATTGCTCGTACTCTGCCTCTGGGATAAGTCCTTGAGCGATAATCTCTTCACGAGAGATATCCTCGTCGTGTGCACCGATCTCTGCCTTGGTGGTAGGGGTGATGATTGGGGTAGGGAACTTCTCGTTCTCGCGCATGCCTTCTGGCAATTGTACGCCGCAGATCTCACGCACGCCGCTCTTATAAGCACGCCATGCAGAACCGCAGAGGTAACCGCGCACAATCATCTCTACAGGGTAGCCCTCGCAGCGAATACCTACAGTCACCATAGGGTCGGGAGTGGCTTGTTTCCAGTTAGGAACGATGTCCGCTGTTGCATCGAGGAACTTCGCCGCGATTTGATTGAGGATTTGGCCTTTGAATGGAATACCTTTTGGAAGGATAACATCAAAAGCAGAAATACGGTCGGTGGCTACCATAGCGAGGCAGTCCTCACCGATGAAATAGACATCACGCACCTTGCCGTGGTACACATTGGTTTGACCTGGGAAGGTAAAGTTAGTTGCTGTTAAAGCTTGCATAAAAACAAATATTTATTTGTGACAAAAATTATTATTCGCTCCAAAAATTGTAGTATATTATAGAAAATTATCCAAAATTATTTATACTCTTCCTACGATTGGATAGCTTATCCAAAGTCTTTATAGCATTTGGATTCTT
>JAZOVR010000039.1:0-10211 GCA_045658785.1 Paludibacteraceae bacterium
CTCGATAAGTGCCTCCATACGCTCAAGTGCGAAGAGAACGAATGAGAGGGTGGTGTACTTGGTGTAAATCAAAGTGTACTCGGTGTTAGCCTTCTCAGCAATCTCGCGAACAGTAGCTGTTGTGCGGATGTCACCGTGCAAGAAATGAATGTCTGCTACGAGCTCTTGAGCCTTCAAGTTAGCTACGGTAGCTTTTACTTGTTCCTCACTTTGGAAAGGAATAAAACATGTGATATTTTTCATAAATTTTAATAAATAAAATGATTATTTTCGCTATTTATCTTCAGTCTATCTTCGGCTTATCCTCCGCTAAAATGTGTTGCGGAGGAAAGCGAAAGAAAAGTCTTAATTTTTATTTAAAGAATGTGGTATTGAACGAATGCCTCGATAGCCTCATATTCAGCCAAACCGAGGTCAGAGTACATCTTCGCAGTGTCGTGGTTGCGATCCTCAGCACGTTGCCAGAACAAGCGCTCGTCGTCGCCCAAGAATGGAGCAGACTCCATTTGGCTAGCGTGGCGGAGGATAGCGTTGCGCTTAGAGCGAAGCTCCTCTGGAGACATTGGCACAGCCATCTCTACGAGGTCGAGTTCCCACTCCATCCATGCACCACGGTACATCCAGATGCGGCAGTCTTTGAGCCACTCGTCCCATGCAGCGGTGTGCTTCAACTCGTCCAAGGCAGCCAATACGGCGTCAAGACATACACGGTGTGTGCCGTGAGGGTCAGCGAGGTCGCCAGCAGCAAAGATTTGTTGTGGTTTAACATCCTCGAGGAGTGCTTTTACGATGTCTACGTCAGCTTGTGAGAGAGGACCTTTCTTGATGGTGCCAGTCTCATAGAATGGCAAGTTGAGGAAGTGAATATTCTCAGTAGGGAGACCCATATATCGGCAAGCTGCGGTAGCCTCACCACGGCGGATAAGCGCCTTGAGGTTGAGGATCTCGCGGGTGTCGTTGTCGCCCACCTTCTCGTTTTTGAAGAAATTCATGTACTCATCGTACTTCTTCTCGATCACCTCATCACCAGGGATAAGCATTTGCTTGTAACCCTTCATGAAGTCCATAAAGCGTACTACCTCCTCGTCGCAAACGGCGATACAGCCGCTAGTCTCATAAGCCACGTGTACATTGTGACCTTGTTTGATGAGGCGTTGGAAGGTACCACCCATTGAAATTACGTCATCATCTGGGTGAGGAGAGAAGATTACGATATCTTTTGGGAATGGATTAGCGCGCTCAGGGCGATTGGTATCGTCTGCATTAGGTTTGCCACCAGGCCATCCTGTGATAGTGTGTTGGAGGTCGTTGAAGACCTTGATGTTGCAGTTGTATGCAGAGTCATATTTGGTGATGAGCTCGCTGAGTCCGAAATCGTTATAGTCCTTGTTGGTGAGCTTGAGAATTGGCTTCTTGGTTTGCTCGCAGAGCCATACTACGGCGCGGCGAACGAGTTGGTCAGTCCATTCGCAGTTGGTCACTTTCCATGGGTGATTGATACGGGTGAGCTTACCAGCAGCATCAAGGTCAATCACGAATGAAGCGTTCTTGTGCAATTGCAAGTAAGATGCAGGGCAAGCTGCTGAAGCTACTTCCTCAATAGCTTGTTTTACGATACCCGCTTTGTGCTGACCGAAAGCGAGGAGAATCACCTCTTTCGCTTGAAGGATAGTGTCAATACCCAATGTAATCGCGCATGTAGGCACTTGTGCGATGTTGCCAAAGAGTGACTTAGCGTCCACGCGAGAGTTGCCGTCCATGATCACAAGGCGGGTAGAAGAGTTAGGTTGTGTACCAGGCTCGTTCATAGCGATATTACCGCATTGACCGATACCAAGTACCTGAATATCAATACCACCCGCTGCTTCAATAGCTTTCTCGTACTCCTCGCAGAAGGTGAATACGGTCTCTTTTGGAAGGTCGCCTGGGAAAGTGTGCACGTTCTCTGGGAGGATGTCCACTTGATCAAGTAGTTGGCTCTTGATTTGACCCATACTACCCAATGAAGCGTCTGCCAATGGATAGAACTCATAAGATCCGAATACTACTACGTTCTTAAAACTCAATCCCTCCTCTTTGTGAAGGCGAACGAGTTCCACAAACAAGTCGCGCATGGAGCGACCAGATGCCAAAGATAGAACGGTTTTTTGTCCGTTTGCTTCGCGGCGATTGATGAGTCTTGCAATACGCGCAGCTACAGCAGCGATACCTTCTTGAGGCTTTTCTACAATAGTAGTGTTTACATGCTCCATGCGGGTTACGCGTGATTGCTCGTAAGCGTCCGCAGGACGATACAATTTCTCTTCGATTTTGCTAAGAGAAATCAGTTGACTAAGATTATTTCTCATAATTCTTTATATTGTTGTATTCAATTTGCTCTGAACTCCTGACCCCTAGAACTCCTGAACCCTCAAAACGACCCAATACTCCACACTAAATCGGGTGCAAAGTTACATCTATTTTTCAAATTATGCAAACGGTTGCAAAAAAAAAGTGAAATAATTTATTTTTATATGTTTTACAACATAAAAGGCGCTGTACCTCTTGCGCGTGTGAAAAAAAATATGTACCTTTGCAAGCTATTTGATGTGTAGTAGCTAAAAACGACAAAATAACAACTTAAATAATTTAAAGATTATGATTTTAATTGCAGATTCAGGCTCAACCAAGACCCATTGGTGCTTAATGGCGGCTAATGGTCATTGTAGCGAGTATTTTACAGATGGTATCAATCCTTTCCAACAAACATCAGACGCTATCAAGAATAGCATCAACAACCAATTGTTGCCTAAGATGGCTGGTGAGATGTGGGCTGGTAAGATTACTGGCGTGTATTTCTACGGCGCTGGTTGTACTCCAGAGAAGATTCCAGTAGTAGTGTATGCGTTGGAGGATATCTTCAAAGGTGCTAAGATTGAGGTGTATTCGGATATGGTAGGTGCTGCTTGTGGTTTGTTAGGTGAGGAGACTGGTGTGGCTTGCATCTTAGGTACGGGCGCTAACTCTTGCCTCTGGAATGGTAAAGAGATTGAGAAGAATGTTCCTGCTCTCGGTTTTATCCTTGGTGACGAAGGTAGTGGTGCAGTGCTTGGCAAACGCCTTGTGGCTGACTTATTGAAGAACCAATTGAGCGATGAACTCAAGGAGAAATTCTTGACTCAATACGGTATCACTGCTGCGGATGTGATTGAGAATGTATATCGCAAGCCTTTCCCTAATCGTTACTTGGCTTCGTTGAGTAAGTTCTGTTCTGAGAATATGGAGAATCCATTGATCGCAAAATTGGTGTATGATCACTTTGATTACTTCGCTAAGCGTATTTTGCCACAATATCCTGCGCTTCCTGTAGGTTTTATTGGCTCAATTGCTTATTATTACCAAGATGTGCTCAAACAAGTTCTAGCTGACAATGGCTTCCAAGTGGGTAAGATTCTTCAAGGTCCTATGGAGGGCTTGAAGGAGTATCACAAGAAAGATGTTGTTCCTACAATGTAATTCAAAATTCATAATTTAAAATTCATCATTAATTATGGCTTTTACAAAAGTTACAGAACAAAGTTCATTACATGATAATCTTGACCAAAAGTCTGTTGGTCAATTGCTTGTGGAGATGAACGAGGAAGATCAAAAGGTGGCTTTGGCTGTCAAGGAGTGTATCCCTCAAATTGAGAAACTGGTAGAGGGTATTGTGGAGCGCATGAAACAAGGCGGTCGTATCTTCTATATGGGCGCAGGTACTAGTGGTCGTTTGGGTGTGTTGGATGCTAGTGAGATTCCTCCTACATTCGGTATGCCACCATCATTTGTGATTGGTCTTATCGCAGGTGGTGATCATGCGTTGCGTAATCCTGTTGAGAATGCGGAGGATGATCCAGAGAAGTCTTGGAAAGAGCTTTTGGATCACAATATTACTACCCTTGATACGGTAGTAGGTATCGCTGCTTCAGGTACAACACCTTATGTAATAGGCGCGCTCGAGCGCGCACGCGAGTTTGGTTGTTTGACTGCTTCTGTGTCTTGCAACCCAGGTTCACCTGTAGGTCAAGTGGCTGAGATCGCTATTGAGCCTTTGGTAGGTCCTGAGTTTGTGACAGGTTCTACTCGCCTCAAATCAGGTACAGCACAAAAACTCGTATGCAACATGATCACCACCATCACCATGATCAAGATGGGTCGCGTGAAGGGTAACAAGATGGTTAACATGCAACTCTCTAATAAGAAGTTGGTGGACCGTGGTACTCGTATGTTGGTGGAGGAGTTGGGCCTTGAGTATGATAAGGCTAAAGACTTGCTCTTGCTCCATGGCAGCGTGAAGAAAGCGATGGATGCTTATCGAGAGAATAAATAATGAAAAACAATATTTAATATCTGATATTTATGAAGAAAATACTCTTTGTGTTGACTTGCTTGTTCTGTTCTGCAGCTATGATGGCTAGCATTACAGTAACTGGTACAGTCATTTCTGCGGAGGACGGACTTCCTGTAATCGGTGCTTCCGTTCTTGAGAAAGGAACATCAAATGGTACTATTACCGACTTTGATGGTATTTATGAGCTGACAGTGGCTGATGACGCTGTTTTGGTATTTAGTTATGTAGGTTTGACCTCACAAGAGCTCAAAGTTACGGGTCCTAAGATGGATGTTACCTTGCAAGGTGATGCTATTGCGATGGAAGAGGTGGTCGTAACTGCGATGGGTGTGGTTCAAGAGAAAAAACGTTTGAACTTCGCTGTGCAAAACATTGGCGGTGATGCGTTGACTGAGAACAAGAGTGCTAACTTCGTTAACTCTCTCCAAGGTAAGATCGCGGGTGTATCTGTGACCAATGCGGGTGGTTCGCCTAACTCTGGTAGCCAAATTATTATCCGTGGTATCTCTTCTGTCAATACTAGCCAAAGTAACGAGCCTCTCTTCATCCTCGACGGTGTGGCTATCTCTGGTGGTGGTTCTACTGCTGCCGATATCAACCCTAATGATATTGAGAATATTACCGTCCTCAAAGGTGCTGCGGCTGCTGCGTTGTATGGTCAAGATGCTGCCAACGGTGTCATCATGATTACTACCAAGCAAGGTGAGCAAGGCAAGATCAAAGTGCAAGCTAATGGTAGCTGGCAATGGGATCAAGCTACTCGCCTCCCACAACTCCAACAAACTTATGGTCCTGGTGCACAAGGTTTCTACAAAGACAAAACTTCTGGTGGTTGGGGACCTACCTTGGGTGAGAACGATGTGATCTATGACAACATCGGTAACTTCTTCAAGACTGGTTTCTACCACAAGTATGACTTCTCTGTTAACGGTGGTAGCGAGAAATTCCAAGCTTACGCTTCTGCTAACTGGTCTAACGCTGAAGGTATTATCCCAGAGGATTATAAAACACGTTTCGGTGCCCTCATCAAAGCATCTTTCACTCCTGCTAAATGGGTGACACTCCAAATGGGTGTTAACATCACAGATACCAAGTCTCGTTCTACTAGTGGTGTAAGTTCTGTTTACGGCTGGCCTATCAACAATGATATTACTGATTATAAGCACGATAACGGTCTTCCTACTCACCGCTATTGGAGTGACACAGATAAGACTGCTTCTCCTATGAGTCCTCTTTATAGTATCTATGAGGATGATGGTATTGCTAAGAAGAATCGTAGCGTGATCAACGGTAGTGTGACTTTCAAACCTGTTAAGAATCTCCAAATCGTTGCTCGTGCTAGCTATGACATAAGCCACTCTTCTTCAGATAGTTATGGTGTTCCACGTTGGGATGATAGCAGCGTAGTACCATCTATTTCTCAACCTAAGGGTGATCGTCCTGCTGATTATGATACTGCTCCTGCTGGCACATATGCGGATTGGGATAAATACTACGAGTATTTGGCTTGGAAAGTTTCTACTTCTCCTGACCAATATTTCCCATTGAATGGTTTGACGGGTGGTTACATGAATCCTGAGAACTATATCTTGACAAGCGATGATATTACCAATATGAGCCACTCAGCTCTTGGTTATTATTCTGCTTCTATGAGCCGTAGCCAACTCTTTACTGCTGGTGCTAACATTAGCTACAAGATTGAGTTGCCTAAAGATTTCTCTATTGACTTGATGGCTGGTACTGAGCTCAAGATGAGCCAAGGTTATTCAATGTCTAACTATGGTGAGGACTTCATTGTCCCTGGTACTTACAGCCTTTCTAATACTAACCGCGATTACATGGAACTTACTGACCGTACAGTAGGCCACAGTGGTGTCAACCGTTTTGGTTACTTCGGTGAGATTCGTGCTGATTACAAAGGATTGGCTTCTCTCTCTGTAACAGGTCGTTGGGACTGGTCTTCTACTATCAACAACAACCCATTCTTCTATCCTTCTGTTACTGGTGGTGTGATCCTCTCTGAGTTGATCCCTGGATTGAATGAAACCAAAAATAACTGGTTCTCTTATTGGAAGATTCGTGGTAACTACGCGGTTGTAGGTAAAGATGCTCCTGCATATCTCTATGACCGTCGATTCAAACAATTTGGTACTTACCCTGATGGTGGTTATGGTATCGACCCTACTATGTCTTCTGCTTCTCGTGACCTCAAACCTGAGATGTCTTACTCTTGGGAGGTTGGTACCGATATCAAACTCTTTGATAATAAGACACGTCTTGACTTGGCGTACTATTCTACTAAGGTAGACAACCAAATCGTTACAGTACGTGTATCTGTAGCTTCTGGTTATGTGCTCCAAACTCGTAACGAGGGTGCTATCCGCAACCAAGGTGTTGAGTTCACTTTGGATCAAGATATTATCAAGCGCAAGAACTTTGATTGGACCATGGGGCTCAACTTTGGTCTCAACCGTGGTACCGTAGTTAGCCTCCCTGAGGATGTACACGAGATTACAGGTTCGCAATATGGTGATATCTTTACTTCTGCTTACATGGGTGGTTCTTCTACAGCGCTTACTGGTAAAGATTACCAACGCAATGCAGAAGGTCAAGTGATCGTAGATGAGAACGGTTTCCCAAAAATCAATCCTAACAAGAACGAGTATATCGGTAACCGTGAGGCGAAATTCCAAGCAGGTTTGAGCTCTAGCATGAATATCTATGGCGTGCAATTCTCATTCCTCTTCGACGGTCGTCTTGGTGGCGATGTAGTGAACGTTACTGGTCGCAACCTCATCTCTAGTGGTAACCACAATATCCTCGAGAAATACCGTGGACGTCAAGTGGTATTCAATGGTGTGAAAGAGCGCACAGACGAAGCAGGCAATGTATATTACGAGCCTAACACTACTCCTATTACTCTCAACCAAACGAATATTACTAACTACTTCTATCAAGTATCTACCAACTTCATTGAGGATGGTTCATACATTCGTTTGAGTTATGTGACTTTGGGTTACGATTTTGCTAAACTCATGAAGAACCAAAACGTACTCAAGGGCTTGAAACTCAACTTTACTTGCAACAACGTATTCTTGTTGACCAAATATACTGGTACTGACCCTGTCTGCAACGCTTCAACTTCTGCTAAGGGTACTGGTTCTGCAGGTGTGGATGATAGCCCTATCCCAAGTACACGTAGTTATAACATCAGCCTCTCGGCTTCTTTCTAACCTAATATAATATAAGGAATATGAAAAAGTTATTTATCATACCAGCTCTCTTCGGAGCAATGTTTCTGGCAAGCTGTGAGAATTTCTTGGATATTAACTACACCAAGGATTCACCAATCACAACTTCTGTTGACCAAGTGTTGCCAGTAGCTACTTTCTACGCTTCACAAATCAACTACGACCATGCTGAATATGGCGTGTATATGTGTCAAGCGCTTACCACTGGTGGCAAGAGCCAAACTGGTTCTTATCCATATAGCCAAGGTTGGGAGTTCCTCGGTGTAAACCGTCACCCAATGTGGCGTCGCCACTTCTATGACCTAGGTGCTAACATCAATAAGATGAACGAGATTGCTGAGCAAAAAGGTAATCGCAATGCTATTCTTATTGGTCGTACCATCATGCTTATGTCAACCATGTTGACCACAGATGCGTTTGGTGGTATTCCACGTTCTGAAGTATATCAAAGCACATCTCCTAAGTATGACTCTCAAGAAGAAGTGTACGCATGGATGTTCCAAGAGGTAGATGAACTGCTCAAATTGTACCAAGATCCAGAGTGGACTAATTGCCCAACCAACATTATCATCAACCAAAAGATGGATCGCATCTATGGTGGTGATTTGACCAAATGGGAGGCTTTCTGCAAAGGCTTGAAGGCACGTCTATGGTTGCGTAAATTGCCTAACTGGGACAATACTCCAGCAGTATGCCAAGAGATTATTCGCCTTGCCGACGATGCGCTCGCAGGTTGGGAAGAGCCTCGTTACTACTACCCAGGTGGCGCGACCGAGTCTAACTGCCCATGGGGACCTTTGGCTCCTAAGATCAACTCTTGGGAGAGCCGTGACAACCGTCTTGCATCTTCTATCCCTACTACATTCTTCCTCCATGGTATTCTAGGTGGTATTGATGGTAAATATCAAGTAACCCGTGGTTATGCACTTGACCCACGTGCTGCGAAGATTATGGAGCCACGTGACCAACTCAATGGTATGTTGCACCTAGAGAGCAATATCGGTATGGATATCAATAATAAAATTTCTGATTTCCCTGATTTGCTTACTCAAAGTGCTAAAACCAACCCATTGGTTTCTAATACTAGTTACCTCCCTTTGATGACAACTGAGGAATTGATGTTTATCAAGGCTGAGGCTCAGTTCTGGGGTAATGATATCCCTGGTGCATATGCTACAACCAAGGAAGCAACTAAGATGAACATGGAGCGTTATGGAATTGATACCAAACTCATGGAACAAGTGTTTGAGATCAGTAAGAAGGCAGATAAAGAGAGAACAGATGCTGAGAAAGAACTCTATAAGATATATGTGAACTTGGCTAATCAATATAACCGTTTCTTTGAGATTAAACTTCCAGGTGAACTTCTATTTACTATTGCTGACCTCATGCAACAAAAGTATGTGGCTATGTACCTCCAACCAGAGCAATGGACCGACATGCGTCGTTATAATTATAGCTCTTCTGCTAATGGTATTAAGTATGCTGCTCCAGGTAAAGAGCCAGTTGCTGTTTATGATGTGTACAATGTTCACAATGGCAAGGATGCTCTTTTTGCTAAGGATGCTGCCAACTTTAGTCTAATGTATTATCTCCACCGTCCATACAACCTCTATGAGGCATATTGGTGCACACCAGAGGATTATGGTAAGAATGCGACTCTCTCTCCTAACGCGTGGGTAAATCGTCTCAATGCGGATACCGAGACAGAGACTAAGTACAACAAGAAAGAGTTGGATCGTATGGGTTACTACACCACCAATGCAGCTGGTGAGAAAATCCTAGATTATCGCATCTTGAAAAGACGTATGATTTGGGCATACAATACTTGCGGTATGGCTATTTGTGCTGACCCTGATATCCCATGGAACTAATAATAGAATTATTTAACATATAATAGTATGAAAACAAGATTCAAAACACTCGCACTCGGGTTGTTACTCATGACAGTTGCATCATGTGAAATGCACGACCCATTTGATGAGAATACCATTACAGGTGCTGTAGGACCAGAGGCTTATTGGACTGTTGAAAGTGCTATGATGAAAGCCGGTGAGTCAATGGGCTTTGTAGGACAATATTATTCTACAGTGGCTGAAATTGACCACTCTGAAGTATGGTACGAACTATTCGAAAAAGAAGATAAATTGGTGACTGCTTCACTCATCAAAGCATTTACTTATAGTGTAACAAGCAATACTACGGCACAAAAACGTATGTTGCAAACGATCCAATCCTATAAGCACTCTGAGGATATGTGGAACGACTCTTTGCACGCATATGTGCTAGAAGACCGTTTCCCTGTAAGTTATACACTTTCTCCTATTGCTTGGGTGCAACCTAAAGATCTCAATGGCTTTGATAAAAATCTTCACGCTTATTTCGGCGAAAACTTCGCAGAAGAATTCAAAGCAGGAGTAACTGCTAAAATGAACCCTACAGAGGATGAACGTAACTATGGTGCTTATATGAACGTTCTCCAAGGTCTTAGCCATTTGACAGATACCATTATCACTCCTAATGGTGATCTCATGCCTTATGTTCAATGGATTACTGACTCTACTTTTAATGCCAATACCAATACATGGGTG
>JAZOVR010000040.1:0-6995 GCA_045658785.1 Paludibacteraceae bacterium
TAAGGGCGCAAACTTGTCTGAGATGAACTTGGTAGGTGTACCAGTACCTCCAGGTTTCACTATCATCACAGATGTTTGCAACGAGTACTACGAAGTAGGTCAAGAGAAGATCGTAGAAGTTCTTGACAAAGAAGTGAAAGCAGCTGTAGCTCACATCGAGAGCTTGATGAATAATACCTTTGGCGATCCTAAGAACCCACTCCTCGTGAGTGTTCGTTCTGGTGCTCGCGCTTCTATGCCAGGTATGATGGATACCATCTTGAACCTTGGTTTGAACGATGAGGTAGCTGCTGGTCTCGTAGAGAAGACAGGCAACCCACACTTCGTATATGATAGCTACCGCCGTTTCGTACAAATGTACGGTGACGTAGTTCTCGGTATGAAGCCTGTAAACAAAGAGGATATGGACCCATTCGAGGCAATCATCGAAGAGGTTAAGGAGATCCGTGGCGTGAAATTGGATAAGGACTTGACTGTTGATGAGTTGAAGCTTCTTGTAGCTCGCTTTAAGACTGCTATCAAGGATCAAACCGGTCATGACTTCCCAACTAACCCAGTAGAGCAACTCTGGGGCGCTATCTGCGCTGTGTTCCGCTCTTGGATGAACGAGCGTGCTATCCTCTACCGTAAGATGGAAGGAATTCCAGATGAGTGGGGTACAGCCGTAACCGTTCAATCAATGGTATTCGGTAATATGGGCGAGACATCTGCTACTGGTGTATGCTTCAGCCGTGATGCTGCTACAGGTGAGAACCTTTTCAATGGTGAGTACCTCGTTAACGCACAAGGTGAGGACGTGGTAGCAGGTATCCGTACTCCACAACAAATCACCCTTGAGGGTAGCCGTCGTTGGGCTGCGCTCCAAGGTATCAGCGAGGAAGAGCGTGCTAGCAAGTATCCTTCTATGGAAGAAGCTATGCCAGAGATCTACAAAGAGCTCGACGCTATCCAAACCAAATTGGAGAACCACTACCGTGATATGCAAGATATGGAGTTCACCGTACAAGAGGGTAAACTCTGGTTCCTCCAAACACGTAACGGTAAGCGTACTGGTACTGCAATGGTGAAGATTGCTATGGACCACGTGAAAGAGGGTCTTATCGACGAGAAGACCGCTATCAAGCGTTGCGAGCCACAAAAGCTCGACGAGCTTCTCCACCCTGTATTTGACTCTAAGGCATTGAAGGCTGCTAAGGTTATCACCCAAGGTTTGCCAGCTAGTCCTGGTGCTGCCTGCGGTCAAATCGTATTCCACGCTGACGACGCTCAAGAGTGGGCTAAGGACGGTCACAAAGTGGTGATGGTTCGTATTGAGACCAGTCCAGAGGATTTGGCAGGTATGTCTGCTGCTGAGGGTATCTTGACTGCTCGTGGTGGTATGACCTCTCACGCTGCTGTGGTAGCTCGTGGTATGGGTAAGTGCTGCGTTTCTGGTGCAGGCGCTATCGTGGTTGACTACAAGGCTAAGACTTTGACCGTTGAGGGTGTTACCTATAAAGAGGGCGATTATATTTCATTGAACGGTTCTACTGGTCAAGTTTATGCTGGTCAAATCCCAACTAAGGCTGCTGAGTTGAGCGGCGACTTCAAAGAGTTGATGGATCTCTGCGACAAATATACACATCTCCAAGTTCGTACCAATGCTGATACTCCACACGATGCACAAGTGGCTCGTGACTTCGGTGCTAAGGGTATTGGTTTGACTCGTACAGAGCACATGTTCTTCGAGGATAAGAAGATCGTGGCTATGCGCGAAATGATCCTTTCTAAGGATTCTGAGGGTCGTGAGAAAGCTCTTGCTAAGCTTCTTCCATACCAAAAGGCTGACTTCAAGGGTATCTTGGAGGCTATGGATGGCTATCCAGTAAATATCCGTCTCCTCGATCCTCCATTGCACGAGTTCGTACCACATGATGCTGCTGGTCAAGAAACTATGGCACAAGAGATGGGCGTAAGCGTACAAGAGATCAAGCAACGTGTTGACTCCCTCGCAGAGAACAACCCAATGTTGGGTCACCGTGGTTGCCGTCTTGGTATCACCTTCCCTGAGATTACCGCTATGCAAACTCGCGCTATCTTGAGCGCTGCTTGCGAGTTGAAGCTTGAGGGTAAGAACCCAATGCCAGAGATTATGGTTCCATTGATTGGTATTCTCTATGAGTTCCACCAACAAAAGGAGATCATCGAGAAAGTATCTAAAGAGGTATTCGCTGAGTACGGCGTAGAGGTAGAGTTTGAGATCGGTACTATGATCGAGATTCCACGTGCTGCCCTCACCGCTGACCGTATTGCTACTGAGGCTCAATACTTCTCATTCGGTACCAACGACTTGACACAGATGACCTTCGGTTATAGCCGCGACGATATTGCTAGCTTCTTGCCTGTATATCTCGAGCAAAAGATCTTGAAGGTAGATCCATTCCAAGTATTGGATCAAAACGGTGTAGGTCAACTCATCCAAATGGCTGTAGAGAAAGGTCGCGCTGTTCGTCCAGGATTGCGTACTGGTATCTGCGGTGAGCACGGTGGTGAGCCTTCATCTGTTAAGTTCTGCGCTAAGGTAGGTATGAACTACGCGTCTTGCTCTCCATTCCGTGTGCCTATCGCACGTTTGGCTGCTGCTCAAGCTGCGGTAGAGGAGTAATTTGGTAATTAAGAATTTTGAATTAAGAATTAAGATTTTTAGTTCAAAACTCGCATAATAAGAAAAAGAGTTGTTTCGGCAACTCTTTTTTGTGTTTTTCTTGTGTATGTCAGAAATTATTACTAACTTTGCAGGCTAATTGTAAAATTCTATTTAATCATGTATAATTTTGCACTGATAGGCGCTGCAGGATATATTGCGCCACGTCACATTAAAGCTATCGCCGATACAGGTAATAATCTGATGGTGGCGTATGATAAGTTTGATTCGGTGGGGAGATTGGATGCTAGTTTTCCTGATTGTTCGTTTTTTACAGAGAATGAACAATTTGACCGTTTTTGTTCGAAACAGATGCGTACTGACAATCCTTTATCTTGGGTGAGTATTTGTACTCCCAACTATACGCACGATGCCTTTATTCGTTATGGTTTGCGCTTGGGTTGTAATGTGATATGCGAAAAGCCATTGGTGTTGAATCCTTATAATATAGACAATCTTGTGGAATTAGAGCAAGAGACTGGTTGTCAGGCATATACTATATTGCAATTGCGTTTGCACGATAAGATAGCCGCGTTGCGTGAGAAGGTGCAAAATGGTCCAAAGGATAAGGTGTATGACGTGGATTTGACCTATATCACTAGCCGTGGCAAATGGTATTATAGTTCATGGAAGGGCGATATTCACAAAGCAGGTGGCATAGCTACCAACATAGGTGTACACTTCTATGATATGTTGCAATGGGTGTTCGGTGCTGTGAAGCAGAATGTGGTGCATGTGATGTCGTTTGACCGAGTGGCGGGTTATCTAGAGCTAGAGCGTGCGCGTGTGCGTTACTTCTTAAGTATCAATGCAGAATGTCTGCCTGCAAATGCTGTGCAAGGCGAGAAAAAGACCTATCGCACCTTGTCTATTGACGGCGAGGAGTTTGAGTTTAGTGAGGGCTTTACAGAGTTGCATACAGAGAGTTATAAGCAAATTCTTTCGGGTAATGGTTTCCGTATCTCAGAGGCTCGTCCTTCGATAGAGATTGTTAGTGATATTCGCAAAGCCGAACCAATAGGTTTGATTGGGGACTATCATCCATTGGCTAAATTACCTCTGGCAGTACATCCATTTGGTTGGGATGAAAGACGATAACTGATTTTTTTAATTAAGCATTTTGAATTAAGATGAGGTTGCGAACCTATTTGATGTTAATGCTGCTCCTGTCCATGGTCTCTTGTGTGACAAGCAAGAAAGTGAACTTGATGCAGGAAGCAGGTCGTAGAGGAATACCATCCTATACGGATACCTTAAGTTATGAGGACTACCGTGTGCGTACGGGCGATCGATTGTATGTGTATGTATATTCCATTGACGAACGTGTGAGCAGTATGTTCAACGCTTCTGGCAATGGTGTTAATAGCTCTATGATGCGTCAGGGTAACAATATGGGTGGCTCTTATGATTTATATACCTACCTCGTTTACGAAGATGGTATGATAGATTATCCTATGGTAGGTCGTTTAGAGGTGCGTGGTAAGACGACTCGCGAGATTAAGAATGAATTAGAGCATAAGCTGATGGAGTATGTACAAGATCAGACGGATTATAAATTGCTTTCGGTAGAGGTGAACATCGTGCGCCGTTCCTTTAGTGTGATAAGTGACCATGGTAGTGGTACATTCTCCTTGGAAAAAGAGAAGGTGACTATTTTTGAGGCTCTTGCTATGGCAGGTGATATAGGTGACTTTGGTGACCGTAGCAAAGTGCGCATTGTGCGCGAGATTGAGGGTCAAACACAAGTGAAAGTCTTTGATGTGCGATCAGAGGATATTGTGAACTCGGAGTTTTATTATATTGAACCCAATGATGTGATTTATATTCAACGTATCAAAGGACAGAGCTTTGGTGTCAACTCAGTGACGACTACGATTAGTGTAGTAGCTACCACTCTGGCGTTCGGAGGCTTTGTCTATGGTTTAGTGACCCGAATAATCAATAGTGTAGAAGCAGCGAAATAATAGGAGATATAATGATGAAAAAGAGATTACAATATATCAGTTTACTTCTCCTGTTGATTTCTATGACAGGTTGTTATGGCTATCGTCAGGTAGGCTTGTTGCAAGAGCGAGATGATTTGCCTCAATATGATTCTGCAGCATATGAACCATATCGCTTGCAGGTAAATGACGAAATTATCTATCGTGTGGTAACGATGGATGAAACGATTGCTAAGACCTTATCTGCTAATAACAATAGCGCAGGTCAATATGCCAATGCCTACCGTATTTACTCAGATGGAACTGTGGATATCCCATTTTTGTCACCAGTGAAATTAGAAGGATTGACGGAACTAGAGGCCCAGGATACCCTTAAAAAAGCGTTTCGTGAGATCATCCCAGATGCGGATGTTAAATTAGCTATGTACAATAAGCGATTCACGGTGTTGGGAGACGCGAACTCAGGTATATATAATATATATAAGGAGAGGATGACTATTTTCCAAGCATTAGCCATGTCGGGTGACTTAATGAACTCGGGTGATAGACGTCATGTGCGTATCATTCGTCCTCGTGGCAATGCAGAACCTGAAATACTAGAGTTTGATATTCGAACCAATAGTATCATTGATTCCAAATACTATTATGTCTATCCGAACGATTTGATATATGTCAGTCGTGATGCAGGTAGTTTCTACAAACAAAGTAGTTACAGTAGTTTCTTGGCTTTGATAACAAGTTCCGTTTCATTGTTAATAACTGTATTAAATTATATACCTGGAATATGGTGATTTATTAATCTTTTTGTTTTTTAGTGATTATGACACAAGATGAAATATTACAAAATAGCACAGTGCTATTAGAAGACGAGAAGTCTAATTTCGATATCATGGAGTGGGTAGTTCGTATCCTTCGTCATTGGTATTTGTTTGTTATTGCTGCGGTGGTGGCTTTTTCATTGGCATACCTAAAGAATAAGCGTGTGATTGAGCGTTACCTTACTACTGGTACGATGATTATTAAGGAAACATCGGGTGGAGGATATGGTTCTGCATCTATTATGCAAGGATTTGGAGTTGGAGCTGGATATACCAATGTGAATAACCAATTGATTATTCTGGGCAGTTATGACTTGATAGCTCGTACAGTGGATTCTCTGCCATTCATGAATGTGGAATATATTACCAAAGGACGTTTCAAAACCCGTAATATCTATCGTAATTCTCCTATTTCTGTGGAATATAGTCGTATTGATCCGATGGCATATATGCATTTGTTCCGTTGTACGGTACAAGAGGATGGATCTTTGTTGATTAATACCTTTGATGAGAATATTCCTTTCTCTTTTGTTACGCATTATGGTGAGGAACTTGAGACGCCTTTGTTTACTGCGCGTATATGGCCTACCAATATGCTTTTGAGCCCAGGTCAACATATCTATTTCCGTTTCCGTTCTCGTGAGAGTCTGACGGATGAATTCTCTGGTCGCTTGCAACTCAACTTTCTTAGCGAGCGTAGCACCGTTTTGGGTATTCAATTAGTAGGTGAAACACCAGAACGCGATCGTGAATTTATTGATAAACTATGCGATATTTATTTGCTTCAAAACGTGGAACGTAAGAATATGGTGGCAGAGAAGTCTATCGCATTCATCAATGACCAATTAGAAGTTCTCCAGCAGAGTTTGACACAGAGCGAAGGTGCTATGACCAATTTCCGTCAGGAAAATAAGTTTGTAGATGTCAATTCATATGCGGGAGGATTGATGTCCAAAGTCAATCAATACGACCAACAGCAAATGGCTTTACGCCTCAAAGAGACATATCTAGACTATCTTTCTAATTACTTGGATCAGAAGATAGATCAAGGGTCTGTCATTGCTCCTGCAACTTTAGGCTTGAACGAACCTATGCTAATGCAGTTGGTACAGCAACTCAATGACCTACATATTCAACGTGGAGAATTGAGCCAAAAAAATGTGTATTATGCCAAGTTTACCAGCGATATCAATAATGTCAAATCGGCTATTGCAGAGGTAGTTAAATCTATGCAAACATCGCTTGAAATCGAGAAAAAAGACTTGAATATTCGCATGAGGGAAGTGGAGCGTGAAATAAAGTCTCTCCCAGAAAAAGAGTTGCAAATGGTGGCTATTGAGCGCAATTATCGTATTGATGATAACTACTATACGTTCTTCTTACAGAAGCGTGCTGAAGCTGAGATACAAAAAGCAGGTAACACTCCTGATAGCGAGGTCATGGATCGTGCACGTACAACCTATGCTATGAATAGTAAGGAGAAACGTAAGAATACGATTAGTTATTTGGCTTTTGGATTGCTAATTCCGTTGCTGATTTTGATATTATCGG